>DBQB01000042.1:33207-63725 GCA_002305685.1 Ruminococcaceae bacterium UBA1405 | reverse complement strand
TTTTGCTGATTGTGAAGCCCTTTTTGGTGAGCCGCTCAGGCCCGCTCTCAAAGTGCTTGATTATAATATCATACCATATTACTTTTGTCAACACTTTTTTCCAAAGTTTTTGAGAAAATCCGGAAATTTCTTTTTGAGGGTTGTTTTTTGGCTCTGAACCCAGGCAAAATGCCATATTCATAGGCTTCTACATAGTTAAAAAGCCGAAAGCACGATGTTCTCCCGCTACGCAGGAGAACATCGAAAGAAGAAAACACCATTAAAAAACATTGGCAACATCGCCCAGGGCCAACAAAGCCCCAGCCAGATATGCAGCCTGCATCTTCTGCACCGGCTCCAGATAATGAACATGATCCGCATAAATTCCTTCTCCCATGCCCAGCTGCTGGGTAAAGTGATACAGATCGATCACCGGCACCCCATAGGTACCCATCACCTCACTGGCAATCTCGTTATAAAGCAGGACATCCCGGTTGTAACGGGCAAACTGCTGAATACATCTTTTATGTTGTTCGTCATCCACCGGCGTGGTCGTAACCCATACCACCGGCTTTCCACGCTCCCGCATCAGTTCCAGCACCTGTTTGAGGTTTTCCCGATACTCCTCCGGCTCCACCTGTCTGCCTTTCACCACCTTAATATCATGCAGCCCACAGTTGAGCAGCAGCACGTCGAAGTCCATCCGCTGCATCTGCTGCAAATAAGACAGTACGTGGCTGCTGTCTCCACCGTTTACATCGGTGGCCTGATTGATGTCCCCAATCACGCCGTTTTCCCCTTTGCGGGTATACGCCATCTTTCCCGCCAGCATCTGCTTGAGAAAAGGCCCATAATGGATGGAGATGCTATCTCCCAACACAAAAACCTTCTTCATCTCTCACCTCTCCTAACAAAACAAAACGCCCAATACCGCCGCCACCAGGATAGTCTTAGGGATGGACCACTTAAAGCGGACCAGAAGCACCAACACCAGCGCGGCAATCAGGATGGGTTTCCAAAGCAACTGGATTTGGGGCAGGGCGCCGCTGATAAAATTTTCCGAGGACATATCTACCAGCACCATCAGAAGCATCCCCAGGCACACAGGACGTATGCCGTACAGGGCATTGCCCAGATACCGGTTGGAGCGAAACTTGGTCATAAAGGCCGCAGCAGCCATACACAGGGTGAGGGAGGGGGTCATCACGCCCAACGTGGCTACCAGAGCACCGGGAATGCCAGCAGAGCGCATCCCTGCAAATGTAGCGCAGTTGAGGCCATTGGGCCCAGGCGTCATCTCGGCGATGGCCAGGATATCCGCCACCTCCTCCAAAGTCATCCAGCCGTGGCTGAGCATCTCCTGGCTGATCACCGGCACCATGGATAAGCCGCCGAAACTGCAAAAGCCCACCTTCAGAAAGGAGAAGAACAACTCAAGAAACAGCATCTTTCCGTCCTCCTCTCAAAAGCAGCCCGGCAACCGCACCGGCGATCACCACCAGAGCGTTGTTGATGGGGGTAAACAGACAGAGGGCGAAAGCAACTACCATAATGACAAACGTTGCCTTGTCCACCAGCGCAGTATTTTTTAACTTGATGGCGGCGTCCACAATGATGGGAACCACCGCTGCCCGCACGCCGACAAGGGCCTTGGCCACCCAGACGTTGGTTTTGATCACCGTATAAAAGGTAGCCACCACACACATCACCACCAGGGGAGGAAACACCAATCCAATAAGGGCAAAGACGGCGCCTATCACACCGGCCATCCGATAACCAAACAGGGTGGTAATATTCAAAATCATAATTCCCGGAAGGGATCGTCCAACGGAAGAAAAATCCATCAATTCCTCCTGGGTCACCCAACCTCGTTTTTCATAAAACTCATTTTGCATCTGTGCCAGAATGCTCCAGCCACCCCCAAAGGTAAAGCAGCTGATCTTTGCCATCACCAACATCATTTCCACCAGCTGCCGCCCTTCCAGTTGCTGCGGTGTGCTGGATGCTTCCACCTGTTGCGCCATTGCGCTCATCCTTTCTTCGGTTTTACTTTGTTTGGGCTGCCATAGAAAACGTCATACAGCCACGAATATCATCATTATCCCACAATAGAGGACCGGTTGCAATATCCCGTTTTGAAAATCTACAAAACAAAAAGGCCGCAGTGAAATTACACTGCGGCCCAAATATAGATTATCTTTCCGGGTCTTGGGGGATCACCAATCGGTGATAACCTCCTCGTTGTTGATGACCTTGGGAATATCGCCATACACCTTATCGATGAAGGCATCCCGGGTAGTAAACTCCACTTCACCGTTGACCGCAACATAAACCTGTCTTACCGGTCCTTTGTAGAAGGAGACCACATCGGGCTGCTTGCTGGAATCGGTATACTCATAGGTAAAGGTCAGCAGCGGGGAGGTCAAATCCAGCTCCTCGCTGGGATCCACCAGCTGCTCGCTGGTAGGCCCGATAATCACCTGATAGAACTTTTTGAAGGCGTCCTCGGTGATGGCTTTGCCCTCATAGTGAATGTTGAGTTTCTCGTCATCGGTGCCGGCATCCACAAGGGTCAGCTCAAACCGATAGCTTCCATCGGGCGTCTCCACCGTTACGGCGGCCAGATCGTTGATATAAGGGAGGATGAACAGACGGGAAGCCACGGTGGCATACTGGATGTTGTGCCAGTTGTTGCCATATTCCGTCTCACCGATGGTAGCGCGGTAGATCACCGGCACATCGTCGATCATCAGATAGAAGGAGCCGTCACCCTGCATCTCGGAAGCACGATAGTCCAGATGGTAGGTTTCCTCCCCATCCATATAGGTCATCTGCAGGGTGGAATAGGGCTCATCCAATCCATACTCGGCGATCTGCTCATCGGTTACATGGTAAGCCACAATCTCGGATACGGTGGTATAGAATACGCTGGTGCTCACCTCGTCAAAGACGGTGGTGTTGGTATCCCGCTTGCTGGGAGAGGTAATCAGGTAGTTGGAATAGCCGGTGTAGGCGTCCCCGGAGCTGGTCTGGGCGTCCACCACCTCAATCTTAATCTCGGAGGTACGGCTGGTTCCGCCCAAGGTACAGTTGACCACCGACGGGGTACCCTCATCGCTGAGGGTAAAGATATCGGTGCTGATGTAATCGGTGCGCACCTGCAGCATCCGGCTGACGTCGGAGGTGCTGACCACATATACGGTGGATTCTCCCGGCAATTTCACATAGGTATAGTTGTTTCCGCCAGGGGCTTCGTTTCCGATCTCGATGGTATGGCGGGAGCCATCCTTCATCACCGCTGTCACCACGCTGACGGGCTCAGCCAAGCCATACTGTCCCAGATCGGTTACATCCTCAGCGATGACCTTCTGAGCACTCAGAGAACACATGGACAGCGCCAGCATCGCGTAGCTGTTCTTGATTTTGGGGAGGCCTTCCAGGTCCTCAATGATCCATTCATTGTCGGTGTTAGGCTCCCTCACCAGGGTATATTCCTCGGTGTTCTTCACCTCAATGGTCTCAATATCATCCAGCGTCAGTTCCAACAGCTTGATGGTGGTGGTGGAGGCGGAAGCGGTACTGGAGGACTCCTCCTGCTGCTCAGGAAGATTCATAACCACCAGCAAAACACCCACCAGCGCTGCAACGATCACCAGACCAATGATGAGGTTTCTTATCTGCTTTTTCATGATTGGTACAGTTCCTTTCCTAAAAGGCTAGGGAATTTCAGACAACGGCTGTCCCAGATAAAAGGGACAGCCGTCCAAACCGTTTGCACATCCGACCCTGGGGCCAAATGAAGCTTATTTGTTGCGTTTTCTCAGCCAGATCACCAGACCGGTTACCAGCACCACCAGAGGCAGAACAACCATAAAGATAATCAGGAGGGTATAGGCCTGCTGTGCGTTGATGTTCAGCTCGGTACTGTTGAGAGTCTTGGGGGCGATGGAGATGACGTCATCCCGCTCGGTCACCAGGTTAAACAGGTTGGTAAAGTACTCGCCGTTGGTGACGGAGGTGCTTTGCAGGATATAGCTTTCCAGCGCGGAGACGGTGCCGCAAACCACCACACGGGATTCATAGGCATCCAGGTTGACATATCTTGCCTTGGTAGACATAATCATACCGGGAATCGGCCCGGAGGCGTTGTCCGCAGAGATGGTGAAGGAATCATCAGCATCGCTGGGACGGATACCAGCCATCTCGCCGAACTGGAGCAAGACCGAGGTGGTAAAGCCATTGCGGGCGTCAAAGGCCTGAGACAGGGGGCGGCAGAAAGGCAGCGCCGCATAGGTTCCCTTGGAGGTAAAGTTTTCGGAATAGGTTTCGTCCACATAATCCACCAGGGAGAAATAGGGAGAATAGTTGAGGATCTTGCTGTTATCGGTCTGGAACACAACGCCATCCCCGACAATGATGCCCCATTCCTCCAAAAATGCTTCCAGGTTGGGCAGTTCCGGCTGGGTGACATCGGCAAAATAAATCAAGTTTTTGCCGTAGTTGTCGTTGTTGTTCAGGTAGGTATCCAGTTTTTTCAGGACATCCTCGTCGAAGTCGTTCTGGGGAGCAATCATGACAACCACGTCCACATCCTCCGGAACATCCTCGGTGTTTAGATCCAGGGAAACGATCTCAAAGTTGTTTTGGATCAGCAGATCTTCCAATCCCGTGTTGGCGTACTCCTCATGGCCGGTGGTCACCGCAACCTTCACCAGCTTATCGCTGGCCACCGCCATGATGGCGGAGGTCATGGTCTGTTCCGCCTTGGAGGAAGCGATGTAGGAGGTATAGCTGCTGGTCTGGATGTTGAACAGATCCGAAACGGATACCACTCTGCTCTTATCCCCGCAGACCACCAGAATATCGTACATATTCAGATCCAAATCGGGATAATCGGCGGTAAAGGTGGGATTTTTTACGATATCCACATAGTTTACCGTCACGTGGTTGGAGTACTGGGCATACTTATTGATGACCTCCACCGCCTGGGTATAGTAGCTGCCGTAGCTGGTAAAGACCGCTTCATCGGCCAGCACCGTAATGCTCACATCCTTATCCAGGGTTTTGAGGTAATCGATGGAATCGTCGGTCAGCATAAATACGCTGTCCTCGGTCAGGTCGATGTTGATGGGATATTTCTCCACCAGCACCGAGCAGATGACGTTGATCAGAATGATCACCGCCAGAAAAGCCACGGAAAAAACGGTGGCAAAACTGCCGTATCTCAGACGGCGGTTGGAAAGTATCTTTTTGAAATCCATTGCGTTTTAGCCTCCCTCTCTCAAGACCATCTTCTTTTCTCGAACACGCGCACGGTAAAGAAAATAAACACCGCGCAAACGCTGACAAAGAAAAGGACATTGGAGATATCCAGGATACCGCTGGTAAACTCATCGTACCGCACCATAAAGGAAAGCCCGCTGATGAAGCTGCTGAGCCAGTCGATGGTCACCAGGGTGGACAGGGAATCCACCAGGATCAGGGAGAAACCTGCCGCAAAGCCGCCTACCGCAGCGATCACTTGATTTTCTGTCAGGGCAGAGATAAACATACCGATGGCAATCAGGGCAGCGCCCAGCAGCAGCATTCCCACAATGTTGCCGCAGATGACCATCCAGTCGGGACGGGCAAAGGTAGCGATGATGATGGCATATACCAGCGTGATGGCCACGCCCAGGGCATAGACAATCAGCGCGGAAAGGAATTTGCCCATTACCAGGGAAATCAGGTTAATCGGGGCGGTCAACAGCGCCTGGTCTGTTTTGTTTTTGCGATCCTCACTGAGCAGCCGCATGGTGAGAATAGGGATAAGCAGCATAATGATGGTAAACATACCATTAAAGACATTGCTCAGGCTGGTGGTGTTGCTGTAAAGCACTCCGAAGAAGAAATAGCCGGAGAACACATAAAAGACGGCCAGATAGATATAGCCGATGGGGGATGCGAAATAGGCGGAAAGCTCCCGCTTTAAGATGGCAAACATTAAGCGTTACCTCCGTTTCCAGAATCGTCAGCGGTAAGCTGCAGGAAGATATCTTCCAACGAAAGCTCGGTGCTTCTCATGCCCAGCAGCGTCCAATCCCGCTCCGCCAGACGTTTGAAGACCTCGCGGCGGATATCCAGGCCCTTATCGGCCTCCAGCGAGAAATCAAAAGCCTGTCCGTTCTCCCGCTCTCCCACAAAGGAGACCTCCTGCATTCCAGGAATCTTGGCGAGCAATTTGGAGACCTCATCCTTGGGTCCCGCCACACGGATCAGCAGCTTATGGTCGGTGGACATACTGTGGGACAGATTGTCGGGGGTATCGTCCGCCACCAGTTTTCCTTTGTTGATCACGATAACCCGGTCGCAGGTCATCTGCACCTCGGAGAGGATGTGGGAAGAAAGGATGATGGTATGGCGCTGTCCCAGGCTCTTGATCAGATTTCGGATCTCAATCATCTGCTTGGGGTCCAGGCCCACCGTCGGTTCGTCCAGAATCAGTACGTCAGGGTTGCCCAGCAGCGCCTGTGCCAGTCCGACTCTCTGGCGGTAGCCTTTGGAAAGGTTTTTGATCACGCGGTTGTAAACGTCGGTGATCCGAACCACCTGGCAGATCTCCTCAATGTGCTGTTTTCTGGGAAGCTTCACCTTTTTGAGCTCATACATAAAGCCCAGATACTCCTTCACCGTCATATCCAGGTAAAGGGGCGGATGCTCCGGCAGATAGCCGATTTTTTTCTTTGCCTCGATGGGGTCTTCCAGTATCTCATGACCATCGATAGTCACGGTACCGGAGGTAGAGGAAAGGTAACCGGTGATGATGTTCATCGTCGTTGACTTTCCCGCGCCGTTCTGGCCCAGAAATCCGAGGATCTCGCCTTTTTGCACTGTAAAGGTAACATCATCGACTGCGCGCTTGTCGCCATACAGCTTTACAAGGTTTTTGACCTCTATCATGTTGTTCCCTCCTGGCAGCCGCAGAGAATCGATGCGGCCGCGATTGATTTTGAGGAATCGCCGGCAAACCTTTACCGGCAGTCCCAAAAGTAAGCAGTCCGACAGCATCCCCCTTGGGGGAGACCAGGCCGCGCTACATTCCTATAACAGCACCGCACAAAGACACTCTCGCATCTCTTCGGCGGTACAATGAAGGCATTTCTTATAATAATACAAAATGAGGAAAATGGCAACGCAAAAGCGATGCCAATGGACTCCTTTTATCTGAATGTTATGTGAACTTCTGCAAAGCAAGCTCTTTTTGGGGGCCAATGCGGCAAAGTCCACAGTTATGATAGCAAAAACCGTCGCTCAAGTTGTAAATAATATATGAAAAAATTGATTCTTAGGAATAAACAGTCATATTCTATTCACAAGATTCCATCTTGCCTATCTTCCGCTCTTCAAAAAGCAGGGCTTTTCGCAGCCGAAAAGCCCTGCCGGATAAAGCTCAATCTTCCTTCTCGGATACGGCGATATGCAAATCCTGCAACGCCTTGTCCTCCACCTCGGAAGGGCACTGGGACATCAAATCGCTGGCATTCTGCACCTTGGGGAAGGCGATGACGTCCTTAATGTTTTCGGTTCCGGTAAAGATCATGGTAAGGCGATCCAGACCGAAGGCCAGTCCGCCATGAGGCGGCGCGCCATACCGGAATGCATCCATCAGGAAGCCAAACTGCTCCTGCGCCCGCTCCTCGGTAAAGCCCAGCGCCCGGAACATCCGGTCCTGAAGCTCCTGGTCATGGATACGAATGGAACCGCCGCCAGCCTCATAGCCGTTGATGACGATATCGTAGGCGATGGAGCGCACCTGATCGGGATGGCTCTCCAGCAGCGGGAGATCCTCCAGATTGGGATGGGTGAAGGGATGGTGGGTGGAAACATACCGGTTTTCCTCCTCACTGAACTCAAACAGCGGGAAGTCGGTGACCCAAAGCAGATCAAACTTGGTTTTATCAATCAGCTCCAGCTTTTCCGCCAGATGCTTGCGAAGCGCACCCAGTGCGGCAAACACAACGGTGTTTTTCGGGTCGGCCACCACCAGCAGCACGTCTCCGGTCTCCAGGCCCACGGCGGTGTGCAGTGCACTGACCTCGTCGGGGGTCAGGAACTTTTCAAAGGAGGAGGTGTGGGCGTCGGAAGTAACGCGGGTATAGGCAAGGCCTTTGGCCTTGTAGGATTTGACAAAGTCGGTGAGTTTGTCAATCTCCTTGCGGGTCAGCTTGTCCGCAGCGCCCTTGACGTTGATGGCCCGCACGCTTCCGCCGGACGCCAGCGCTCCGGCAAATACCTTGAAGGTGGTATCCTTGAGGATGGGGGAAAGGTCCATCAGCTCCAGGCCAAAACGGGTGTCCGGCTTGTCGGAGCCGTACCGGTTCATCGCCTCGGCATAGGGAATACGGCGCAGAGGCGTCTGGATATCCATATCCAGCACCTGCTTAAACAGATATTTGAGATACCCTTCGTTGATGGCGATGACGTCATCCTGCTCCACAAAGGACATTTCCAGGTCGATCTGGGTGAATTCCGGCTGACGGTCGGCCCGCAGGTCCTCGTCCCGGAAGCATTTGGTAATCTGTAAATACCGGTCGAATCCGGAGAGCATCAAAAGCTGTTTGTAAATCTGGGGGGACTGGGGAAGAGCATAGAACTTTCCGGCATGGATACGGGAGGGGACCAGATAATCTCTGGCGCCCTCGGGGGTGGATTTCACCAGCACCGGGGTTTCGATCTCCATAAACCCATGCTGATCAAAATAATCCCGGGTCACCTTGGCAATCTTATGCCGGGTCGCCAGATACCGCTGCATGGAAGCACGGCGCAGATCCAGATAGCGGTATTTCAGCCGCAGCTCCTCCTTGACGTTGGTCTGATCGGTGATCTCGAAGGGAGGGGTGATGGATTTGGAGAGCACCCGGAAATCGGTGACATAGATCTCGATCTCTCCGGTGGGAATCTCCTTGTTGACCGCTTCCCGGCGGCGCACCGTTCCTTGGGCCATGATGCAGTATTCCCCGCGCACCGAGGCCGCCTTCTCAAAAATGCCCCGGTCGGTGGAATCGTCAAAGGCCAGCTGCACAATGCCGCTTCTGTCCCGCAGATCGATGAAGATCAGATTTCCCAGATTCCGGCTTTTCTGTACCCAGCCGGCAACGGTTACCACCTCGCCGGTCTGTTGGGTGGTAAGCTGGGTTGTATAGTGGGTCCGTTTCAGGCCCTGCATGGTGTCTGCCATGATATTTGACTCCTTTATGGTAATCTCGGCGGCGGGGAAGCCCTGAACAGGCCTCCCGTTCTCCCGCCGGTAGAATCGTTTTGATTTATTGCTGAGAGTGAAACAGCTTCTCCACGTCCTCACAGGCGTTGTACAGCTGCTCATAAGCCATATGGTCGGCAAGCTTCTCCAGAAAACCTTCGCCCATATCCAGTTCCCTGCTCTCGCCGCTGGCCATATTCTTGACCACCAGCTTTTGCTGCTCCAGTTCATTCTCCCCAAGGATCGCGGAGAAACGGGCGCCGATCTTGTTGGCATATTTCATCTGCGCTTTGACGCTGCGTCCCATCAGGTCGCATTCGGCGTAGATCCCGAAATCCCGGCGCAGCCGGGAAACCAGGCGGAAGGCCTCGGAGGAGGCTTTCTCCCCCATACTGCCGATATAGATGTCGCAGGGGGCAGGCTGCTCAAACTCGCAGCCGTTGCGCTCCATCACCAGAATCAGCCGTTCCAGCCCCATGCCAAAGCCCAGGGCCGGGAGGGGTTTGCCGCCCATCTCCTCCACCAGACCATCGTAACGCCCGCCGGCGCAGACCGCCGACTGGGAACCGATGTCGTTGGAGAGAAACTCAAACACCGTGCGGGTATAGTAATCCAGCCCCCGCACGATGGTGGGATTGACGGCGTAGGCAATCCCCGCTGCGTCCAACGCCTTTTTGACCCCTTCAAAATGGGCGCGGCAATCGTCGCAGATGTAGTCCAGTACTTTAGGCGCCGCCGCGGCAATCTCCTTGCAGGTTTCGTTCTTGCAGTCCAGAATCCGCATGGGGTTTTTCTGCAAACGTCCCTTGCAGGTATCGCACAGCTGATCTTTCCGCTGAGCAAAGTAATCGTACAGCGCCTGATGATATTTCGCCCGGCAGGTGGGGCAGCCGATGGAGTTGATCTCCAAGCTCAGATTGCGGATCCCCAGACGGGTGAGAATGGAATGGGCCACCTGGATGGTCTCGGCGTCGATCACCGGGTTGGCGGAACCGAACGCTTCCACTCCGAACTGATGGAACTCCCGCAGCCGTCCGGCCTGGGGTTTTTCATACCGGAAACAGGGGGTGATATAAAACACCTTCACCGGGAGGGTGTCGTTGAGCAGGCCGTTCTCCACCAGGGAGCGCACCGCTCCGGCAGTACCCTCAGGTTTGAGGGTGATGGAACGGTCGCCTTTATCCTTAAAGGTGTACATCTCCTTCTGCACCACGTCGGTGGTATCTCCCACGGCGCGATGAAACAGTTCCGTATGCTCAAAGGTAGGGGTTCTCAGCTCCCGATACCCAAAAATTTTGGCTTCCTCCGAGGCCACCTTCTCCACATACTGCCATTTATAACTGTCCGCCGGCAGAACATCCTGGGTTCCCCGGGGCGCACTGGTGAGCAGTGCCATCATACATCAATCCTTTCGCCTGAAAACATATGGATCCAACACACCGGGACACAGCAAACGAGAAAGGGAGATATTCCCGGGGTGTATTCGACGGATGTTTTAATCATACTGTGTTTATTGCTGAAAATCAATGGGGTTGTTGAACCCACAGAACAATTTGCGTGAAAAACACTCCCGCAAAAAAATACTCCTCCCCCGTAAAAGGGGCGAGGAGTATTCCACGCGGTACCACCCTTGTTCTGTCCTTCCCCTGGGGAAGGGCACTCTTGCGCTCTTTAACGCAGAGCTACGAACCTTTCGGTCTCGACTCTCCACGGCCGTCCGAATCTTCCGTTTCCCGCAGACGCCTTTTCAGCCAGGAAGCGTCCTCTCTTTGCGGCGGGAAGATCCCTCTCCGGGATCAAACGTCAAATATGGGGTCACATTTTGGGATTTACAATATTTCTCCAATCCAGATCTCCGTGCTCCAAAGCGTGGATCAGCGCCTCAGCGGTTGCGATGTTGGTGGCAACCGGGATGTTATGGACATCACAGAGACGCAGCAGACCTGCCTCATCCGGTTCGCCCGGCTTGACGGTAATGGGGTCACGGAAAAACAATAGCAAATCTATCTCATTGCAGGCAATTCGCGCAGCGATCTGCTGATCCCCGCCCTGAAACCCGCTGAGGAACTGGAAAATATCAAGCCCTGTCGCATCGGCGACCTGTTTGCCGGTCCGTCCGGTGGCGCAGAGGTTGTGACGGCTCAAAATTCCGCAGTATGCAATGCAGAACTGCACCATCAGCTCCTTTTTGGCATCGTGGGCGATCAACGCTATATTCACTGTTACCCCTCCTAAACTGTTATTGATATTTTTGGCTGTACCGGCCCAAACCATACAGCATGGTGTAGAAATCTTATCCAACTGCCAAAGGGCAATATTGGCCGAGAAGCCGCTTGGCGATATTTTGGTAAGCCGGCAGAGCCTTGCTTCCGCTGGGAAGGGGAACCCCTCTTGCCGCCGCCTTCATCACCCAAATATCTTCCGGCACAACGCCGATCAGCTGAACACCTGTCTGATCGATCACCGTATCCAAATCCGGAAGCTCCGATTTGACATATTGCTGCCGGACACGGTTGATCAACAAACGCTGCCCCTTGACCCCCCGCTGTTCCAAAGCCACCGAAGCCAAATATCCATCTCGTACACAGACGGGGTCAGGTGTCACAACCAGCAACGCCAACTCCGCAGCCGCAGCACCAATACGAAATCCTTTTCCAAATCCGGCGGGAGAATCCATCAAAATATAGTCATAATAATCGGCAATGGCTTTGATCAGCCACAGGATATCTCCCTGCTGCAGCTCCTCCCAATGGTCGGTGGGCGCTGGTAAAAGAGAAAGCCCTTGCTGGTAATCGGAGGACACCACGGCATCATACGGGTCACACCGTCCCAGCAGGATATCTCCCATATCATAGACTGTCTTATTTTCCACGCCCAACATGATATCCAGCCCGCGAAGACCTGCGTCCAGTTCTACGATCAGGACGCGTTTCCCTTGACTGGCCAGACTGTATCCCAAAAACACACAACTACTGGATTTTCCAACACCGCCTTTTCCGGAAGTTACCAAAATTGTCTGCGCCATATCTCTCCCTCTTTTAGGTTCATAAGCAAGAGAGACAGCAGCATGACATCCGATCTCTCTTTGCCAGAAAGCATTGGATCATCATTGTCTGAAGAGCAATTCTTCATTCTATTTCATTCTAGCATATTTTCACGCAAAATGATATAGGTATTTTCAAAATTTTCCACAACTTCGGGAATTTTTGACCTGTTGTAAGTGCCATTTTTGTTTATTGTAACAACAAATTTTCTTCACTCTGAGCATCTTCTCCCTGACCAAAACCAAAATAGGCGTCATAGATGGTTTTGACGATGGGGGCGCAGGGGACGCCGCTGCCCTTTTCCACCACCACAGCCACTGCAATCTGAGGATCGTCGGCCGGGGCGAAGGAGATGAAGGTAGAGTTGGTATACTCCCCGTAAAACTGGGGGGTACCGGTTTTGGTGGCCACCCGCACCGGGTAATCGGCAAACCAGTAGCTGGCCATCCGCTCCATACCTTCCCGCACCACATCGAACACGTGCTCCTCCACCTGCATATCGCACACCACCTGGGGCTGGGTCTGGGATATTACGGTATCAAAGCTGTAGGAGTGTACCGATTTGACCAGATACGGCTGCATCCGGACCCCTTTGTTGGCGATGGTCGCCGCATAGCTTGCCAGCTGTAGGGGAGAGGCCATGGTCTTGGACTGGCCGATGGAGGTTTGCAGCACGTCTCCCGCCTCCCAGGTCTCCCCCAGGGAAGCGCTCAGCTCCGGGCTGGAGAGCTGGCCCTTTGCGGTGCTCAGCTCCAATCCCACCGGCTGACCGAACCCGAACATGGTGGCGTACCGGTCGATGGCCTCGATGCCCAGGCGGCGTCCCACGTCGTAAAAGAAGATATTGCAGCTTTGCTTGATGGCGTCCATCACGTTGATGGCGCCGTGATAACCGGTACAACCCGGCTGATAATCGTCAAAGTAGGTATAGATACCGTTGCAGGTCACCGTCTCATACTCGTCCTCCAGCGTCCCTTCCGCCAGCGCCGCCACCGAAACTCCCGGCTTAAAGATGGAGCCTGGGGTATAGGTGCCGTTGAGCGCCCGATTCATCAGCGGATGCAGCGGATCCTGGCTGAGCTGCGCGTAATCCTCGTTGTAGGTTTGCAGGTTATAGGAAGGATAATTGGCGGCCACCAGGATCTCCCCGGTGCGCACATCGATGACCACCGCCGCAGCGCCCTCAGCCTCCTTGCCGGCCAACGGTTCCGCCGTTGCGTTGAGGTTCTGCACGTGGTCCGCCAGAGCCTGCTGGGTCACCGCCTGAAGATTTTTGTCGATGGTCAGCGCCAGGGTGTTTCCCGGCTGCGGTTCCACCTCATCCACAATCTCCTCCACGATACCGTCCACCAGCTCGATCTGCCGCTGCCCGTTGGTGCCGCGCAGCACCGATTCAAAGGTTTTTTCAAGGCCAAATTTACCGATGGTATCGTTGAGCTGATATCCCTTCTCCTTGTACTCCTGATATTCCTCCTGGTAAATGGGGCCGATCATTCCAATGATGGAGGGGGCCAAATCTCCTGAAACATAGTTGCGGGTAGTGCTCTCGTTCTCCCGCACCCCTGGCAGCTCGTCGCTGCGCTCGCTGACCTTGGTCACCAGGTCTTTGGACACGTCGGTGGCAAAGGTGTAGGGGACATTGATGGAATAACCCCGCTGCTCCATCTCATATCGTACCCCCGCCAGCTTGCGCTGTGTCAGAGGCTCATATTCTTGCAGGTCATACCGTTCCACCAAAGAAAGCATCACATCTTCGACGGAAGCGTACTCCTGCACCTCCAAAAAGGATTTGAGGCGGCTGATGGCGTTGTCCGCCCCCTCCTCAAAGACAAACGGTTCCTCATAGGAGACGGGAAGATTGTCGATCCATTTTTCCCCAGAATCCTCAAACAGCTGGAACATCTTGAGGATAATCTGATTCTCCTCCCCTTTGATCATGGCAGTTTTGTCAAACACAATGTCAAAGCAGCTCTCGTTGACCACCAGAGGCCGCCCATAACGATCCACCATCTCCCCGCGGGCAGCCTGGATGGTCTGGGTCAAACTGTTTCTGCTTTTGGCCAGCTGGGCATAACTGGAGCCATCCACCACCTGTATGGCCATCAGACGCACGCCGTACAGGCAGACGATCAGCAAAATGACAAGCGCCAACAAAACGGCGCGGATTCGAAATGAAGCACGGTTCATAGAGACATCCTTTCCTGTGTATCCAACCTATATCTTTCCATGTTCCAAGGGAAGCTCTCCCGTTTCCGCCTGTTCATTCTGCCACATTCCGGGCGCTACTCTCTGTCTCCTTCAAAAAAAACCACATACCCGCTTCCACATCCAGAAAAATAATGGAGTCAGCAATGTGGAATAGAGAATCACCCAAACGGTGGACCTCCAAAAGATGGATAGTCCGTTCTCAAATCCCCAGATCCCATATCCGAAAAAATAGGCAAGGCTGCACCGCATCAGCATCGCCACAAACACCAGCAGATAAGCCGTAATCAAGGTACGGCGCATCAGATAGATCACCAGCAGCCCTCCCGCCACCGTCATCGCCAGCAGTAGGATGGCGTCAAAGCCGTAGATCATCGTACTGCTCAGCCCGCACAGCAGCCCGGCAAAGGCGCCGTACAGCCCGCCGATGAATTCTCCCTCAAACATCGCCAGGGTGATCGCCGCAGGGATCAGCAAAATGGGTTTGACCTCCATAATTTCCAAAAACCCCGGCGTACACTGCAGTACGTACAGAAAAACGAAGATCGCCCCATACACCAGAAACCGGCTGTAGATAAAAAGCTTTCGTTTTTCCATCCTTATTCACCGTCCTCCGGCTGCGAGGATTGCTGAGAATCGGCCTGAGACTCCTGGGATTCCTGAGACTCCTGGGACTCCTCGGAGGATTCCTCCGAATCCTCCCCAATGTTTTGCCCCTCAAAATCGGTGATCACCAGCACATCCTTCACCGACGGGATATCCACCACCGGTTCCAGCACCGCGTACAGGGACATCCCATGGCTTTCCACCTGAACCTGCTCCACCACCCCGATCATCAGCCCTTTGGGGAAGATCCCGCCGACGCCGGAGGTGGTAACAATATCTCCCCGGGACACGGCGCTTTCCCGATCAATATAGCTGAGCTTGCATTTTCCCTCCTGGGCTAAGTCCACCGTACCGATGACAATACCGGTATCCCGGGTGCGGGCATCGGAGGCCCCCACGTGCAGGGTGGGATCCAAAATGGTAATGACCTGGGCATAGGTGGGACCCACCTCGGAAATATACCCCACCAATCCGTCCGCCGTGATCACCGGATCCCGCAGCGCAACGCCGTCGATGGTTCCCTTGTCGATGGTAAAGGAATAAAAGCGGGCGTCCGGGGAGCGCCCGATCACGGTGGCCAGCTCAAACTGAAAATCCTGATTTTGGTCTTTGAGTTCCAAAAACTGGCGGTACTGTTCGTTTTCATGTTTGACCGTCTCATAATCCACCAGCTGTTGACGAAGCTGCCGGATTTCCTCCCGCAGCGTCTCGTTTTCCTCCTTATACTCTCCGGCGCGGAACAGGGTATCCAGCACCCCGGTCACCGAGTAGGAGACCTGGGAGGAAACCTGCTGCAGCGGGGTGACAATCAGCCCGAGAAAATAGCTGCTCATGGTGCCCAGCCCGCCCATATAGGCGGCCCGCAGCACAAACGCCACCAGCACCACCAAAACCGCCATCAAAATTTTAAAGTGTACGCTTTTGAAGAAATTCCCCACCGTGTTCCCTCCTTTGCAGGCGGAATTTTTCTCAGATACACAGAAGGCCGCCGCAGGGCGTGCAGATACGCCCACGGCAGCCACCCTTAAAAAACAGTTTCAAATCAATATTTGGGGGTATCGTCCGAGAGAACCTCTCTGAGCCGGTCGATATCCTCCAGCACCTTTCCCGTACCAGCCGCAACACAGTCCAGAGGATTCTCCGCAATGTAAGCCGGCATACCGGTTTCCTGGGAGATCAGCACATCCAGACCTTTGAGCAGCGCGCCACCGCCGGTGAGGATGATGCCGTGATCGATGATATCCGCGGAAAGTTCAGGCGGGGTTTTCTCCAGCGTGATGCGGATGGCCTCCAGCACCGACGCAATGGGATCGGCCAAAGCCTCCCGGATCTCGGCGGGGGTGATAAAGAGATTCTTGGGAAGGCCATCCACCAGATTGCGCCCTTTGATCTCCATAGGTTCCTCCCCCTCATAGGCATAGGCGGAACCGATCTTAATTTTCACATCCTCGGCGGTGCGCTCGCCGATGAGAAGATTGTATTTCTTTTTCACATAGTTGATGATGGCCACGTCAAACTCATCCCCGGCCACCCGAACCGACCGGGCCGCCACGATACCGCCCAGGGAGATCACCGCAACCTCACTGGTGCCGCCGCCGATATCCACCACCATGCTGCCGGTGGCCTCCGCCACGGGAAGCCCGGCGCCGATGGCCGCCGCCATAGGCTCCTCAATGATGGCTACGCTCTTGGAACCGGCTTTCTGGGCCGCTTCCTTGACGGCGCGGCGCTCCACCTCAGTCACGCCGGAGGGGATACAGATCACCACTCTGGGACGGCAGAAAAGATTGTTGCCGCAAGCCTTTTTGATGAAGATCTGCAGCATACTGGCGGTGATATCAAAATCCGCGATCACCCCGTCCTTGAGGGGACGCACCGCCACAATGGAACCGGGGGTACGTCCGATGACGTCCTTTGCCTCCTGACCCACATACCGGACGGTGTCGGTTCTGGTGTCCACCGCCACCACAGACGGTTCCCGCATGATGATGCCTTTGCCTTTCATAAATACCAACGTGTTGGCGGTGCCAAGGTCAATACCGATGTCCTTTGAAAAAATACCCACTGCTTTTACCCCTTTCCAGTGCGCAGTCCCGACGCACCGGTGAATTTCCCGGGAAAATCCCGTATCAGTTTATCTCATGATTGCCGCAAAAATGTACATCCGTTTTTTTTGGGGCAAACTCTCTGAATCCCAGTTTTCAAAAGCCGTTCCAACCGTTTTCCTTTTGGGACAGCTACTTTCTTATTATACCCATCCTACCTCCTTTTCTCAACAAAAAAACACATCTTTTCATAAAAAATTCAAAGTTGTTCCATAGGGAAGCCATCCATCAGCCTCGCATCCCGCAGAATATGATAGATTCTGGATACCGGGAACCCCACAATGCCGTTGTAGTCCCCCTCGATGCGCCGCACGAACAAACCGCCCTGCATCTGGATGGCGTAGGCTCCTGCTTTCCCAAAGGGTTCGCCGGTCTGCACATACTGGTCGATCTCTTCCTTGCTGAGAGGATAAAACTCCACCCCAGGGTCCTCCACAAACCGAACGCATCCCATCTGCTCCTGCGCGCAAGGGTCATCCCACAAAATGGCGACACCGGTATAAATCTTATGATGACTGCCCGACAGTTTTTGCAGCATCTCCCGGGCATGGTCGGCGTCCACCGGTTTCCCCAAAATCTCGCTGCCCAAAGCCACCACCGTATCGGCCCCGATGACCACCCGGGGGCCCTGGGTCTGCCGGAAAACCTTCCGCGCCTTGGAGAAGGAGAGACGCCGCACCAGCTCTTGCGGAAGTTCTTGCGGCAAGGGAGTCTCATCCACATCGGCGGTAATCACATCATACTCCTTGCAAATCCATTTCATCAGCTCAATTCTCCGGGGCGAACCGGAGGCGAGTATCATTCTGCGCTGCATCCCTATCACGTCCTTACAATACATTGCGGTAATAAAGCCCTCTGGTAAATTCTTTTTCCGAAAATCCGGCCTCGCCTCTGCCATAGCGGTGGCGGTAAGCCTCGATGATGCGCCGAATCTGCTGCGGGGTTTCCCTAGTAAAATACAGCGTCTGGAAGCGAATTCCCTGGAACTCCTCCATACGGTCCGCCAGATACAGCGGTACCCCATTGAACAGCTGGGAGCAGCCGTTTTGACAGTCCACAAAGAAGTCCACGCCCTTGCGGTCGGTGACGGTGCGGAACTTTTTGCCGCATTTGGCGCAGCCCATGGCGTTTTTCACCGGGCAGTTTCGGGTGATCATCAGCGGCAGATGCCCATAGCTCACCACGCCGTAGGGAAGCTTGTCGCCCAGCTGGCGGATACGCCCCACGCTCAGCTCGAAGGAGAGTTCCGTCTCTGACAAACCCAGCTCCCGGTATTTTTCCAGCGCCAACGTGTTGGCAACATTGAGTCCCCAGCCTCCAATGAGGAAAAAGCCGATTTTTCTGGCCATATAGACCGCTCCAATGTTGTGCACCACCGCTTTGCGGATGCCAAAGCGGTAAACCTGCTCCAGCATTTGTGCAATCTGCGGTGGGTTGTGGAAGATCATGCGGGGGATTTCTACAGCAATTTTGTCTAAGTTTTCCTCTTTCAACAGTGGATTGTGGAAAGAGTTGAAAATCGATTCAAGGGGTAGTATCGCCATTTCCAGGCTGTCCACCATATCTTGTGTCAAGCCCTCTATCGTGTGAAAACGCGCCCGCAGCTCGGGATAGCGGTAATCCAGATGCTTGGGAAAAACGTCCACTGGCTGGGCAAGCTGCTGAATCTGATAATGGTGCAGCATCCCCCGGCGCTCTCCCAACTGCTCCAGCGCCTCCCGCCGCAGCGCATTGAGCGCGGAAACCGGCAGCATCAGCCCCGGGGCAAGATCGCAGTGGATGCTCTCCGGGAAATAGGGGGTGGAACCGGTCTTGGCAAGGCTTTTCTCCACCGTCTGTGCATCCGTGGGGCGGTTGATCGCTTTCTGGGGAAGATCCCCGGAAACCGTAACCACATTGCCTCTATGATCCTCACAGCGCAGCTGCGCCGGAACGTCCGGGCGCAGGGTAAAACGGAAGGCCACCGGCACCCGCTGGGCCTCCTTTCGGTACAGCGACGCCAGCTCCCCCAGCACACCCTGGGCGGAGACCACATCCTCCTTTTGCCGGATGCCAAACATCTCCCGGCCCAACTTCCCGGCAAAATATCCGTCGGTAAAGCCGCTTCTGGAAAACACCGCCCGCAGCCGGCTGATATCCGGAATCTCTCCTTCCCGGGCCTGCACGCAGGCGGAAACCGCCGCTGCCACATATTCAGGGCGCTTCATCCGCCCCTCGATTTTCAGCGACGTGATCCCCAAACCTTTGAGCTCCTCCATCCGCTCTATCAGGCTCAGATCCTTCAGGGAAAGGCAGTAGCTGTCCCCCGCTGGTTTTCCGGGCGCTCCCACCTTGTGGGGCAAACGGCAGGGCTGGGCGCAAAGCCCCCGGTTTCCGCTGCGCTCCCCGATCATCGAGCTGAGATAGCACTGTCCGGACACGCACATACACAGTGCACCGTGAACGAAAATTTCGGTCTCAATGTCGCAGCCGTTGACCACCCGCGCAATCTCCTCCCGGGACATCTCCCGGGCCAGCACCACCCGCTGAAAGCCCATCTGCTGCATCTGCAGTGCGCCTTCCAGATTGTGTACCGCCATCTGGGTGGAGGCGTGCAGCGGCAGCTGGGGGCAGATCTGCTGCAGCAGCGAAACCACCCCCATATCCTGCACGATCACCGCATCCACATCGGCGCGGCAGGCCTGTTCGATCACCTGCACCGCCTGGGAGATTTCGCTGTCGTACATGAGGGTGTTGAGGGTCAGATGGACCCGCACATCCCGCTCGTGGCAGTATTTTACCGTTTCCTCCAGGGAAAGGTCGTCAAAGTTGGCGGCATTGCGCCGGGCGTTGAGCACCTTCGCCCCAAGATATACCGCATCGGCGCCGCAGCGCACCGCGGCTTCCACCGACGGGAATCCTCCTGCCGGCGCTAAAATTTCAATTTGACCCATGTCTTTTCTCCTCATCTGTAATCTCCGGGACGCAGAGCCGTACCGCGTTACTTTTCCGCCTTGGCGCTGGCGTTCTTCAGATGCTGCATCTCCACCCGCAGCTGCAAAATTTCCCGGCGAAGCTGCTCGTTTTCTTTTTTCACCGAATCGGCATTGTCCTGAATCTGTTTGATCTCATCCATATATCCGGAGAACTGCTGGCGCATCCTGTCCGCGCTGCGATTGGCTTTCTGCTCGTTGTCCAAAAACTGCAGCGAACACAGGATCAGCGCGTCGTTGATGGAGAGCGCCGGACTGTTTTCCAGCAGCGCGGCAAGCTGTTTGTCCAGGCGTTGCGCCAGCCCCTCCACATACTCTTTTTCCTCCGGGGTTGAGATGGTATAACTGGCGCCTGCAACCTGGATCCTTACTTTATTGTTCTCCTGCATATACAATCACACCTGGCCTTTCTATCTGTTTGCATATCTTTCCCTGCCCATCCATTTTTTCAGCTGAAAGGGAGAGATATGCAGATATTTTCCGTTCTCTTGTCTCCCATTATAGTACATTTTGTTTCGGGAAAAAAGCGATTCCCATGAAAAGAATCGGGGAGTCGGGAAATTTTAAACAGAATTGTTGTCCGCCTATGGGTTACAATCCGCCTTACACGAAATTTATGAAAATAATGGACGATGTCGGTTGCAATCGCCGCTTTTTCTCGGTATAATCATAATTGGTGTAAGTTCTCACTATAAATATCACATCCGTTGATTGTACTATTTTGTTTTCCGGCGCTGGGCAGTTTTTGGTTGCAGCTCGGAACAGGACAACATTTTCCAGTGTGGGGCTTGCACCCAAAACGGCCCGGGAAACCTCAAATTTTCCCAGCGCATGGCCGGTATCTTTTTTTTACTATTTCACATAAGGTGGTCAAAGATATGCAGACTTCTTTCACCAGCGAACAAATCAAATCGATGATTTGTCAAAAACTCACAGATAACCTGGCTGTAATCCCTGAAAACGCCCCCGACGAACTGTATTATAAGGCTTGTGCGTTGGTGGTAAGGGATATCCTGATTGCCAAACGGCGTCAGTTCAAGGTAGCGACCAACGCCGCCTCCAGAAAGCAAACCTATTATCTGTGTATTGAGTTCCTGATGGGACGGTCGTTAAAAAATAACATCTATAATCTGGAACTGGTAGAACCCTTCACCCAGGCGCTCTCCGAGATGGGGGTCAAACTGGAAAACCTCTATGAGTATGAACCCGATGCAGGCCTTGGCAACGGCGGCCTTGGCCGTCTGGCAGCCTGCTTCCTGGATGCCCTGGCCACCACCGAGCATCCGGCTATGGGATACTCCATCCTCTATGAATTCGGTATCTTTAAGCAAAAGATTGTAGACGGATGGCAGACCGAGCAGCCGGATTACTGGCTTCCCGGCGGCAGCGTCTGGCTGATGCCCCGCCCGGAGCTGGCGGTAACGGTGCGTTTCGGCGGCAACGTGGAGGAATACTGGGATCAAAACTATCACTTTATCTCCCATAAAAATTATGCCACCGTCAATGCTGTTCCCTATGATATGTATGTTTCCGGCTACGATTCCAAGGCCGTGAGCGTTCTTCGCCTGTGGCAGGCTCAGAACCCGGTCATTGATATGGCCTCCTTCAACCGGGGCGATTATCAAAGTGCCCTGGGCAAAAACTCCATGGCGGAGCTGATCAGCAAGGTACTATACCCCAACGACAATCATACTGAGGGAAAGATTCTGCGTCTCAAACAGCAGTATTTCCTGGTGGCCGCCTCGATGGCGGACATCATCCGGCGCCACATGGACGTGTATGGCACGCTGGAAAACTTTGCTGAGAAGAATGCGGTGCATATCAACGACACCCATCCCACCCTGGCCATCCCGGAACTGATGCGTATCCTGCTGGATGACTGCGGCTACAGCTGGGACGCTGCCTGGGATGTGGTCACCAAAACCTTTGCCTACACCAACCATACCGTCATGTCCGAGGCGTTGGAGTGCTGGAATGAGGATCTGTTCCGGGAGCTGCTGCCCCGCATTTATCAGATCGTTCGGGAGATCAACGAGCGGTTCTGCAAAGAGCTGTTTGAGAAATACCACAAAGATCTCCAGCAGATCTCCAATATGGCCATCTGCTGCGACCATCAAATCAAGATGGCCAATTTGTGCGCAGCTGCCTGCCATAGCGTCAATGGCGTCTCCAAGCTGCACTCGGAAATCATCAAGCAGTCGGTGTTCAAAGACTTCTATTCGGTAACCCCCGAAAAGTTTAAGAACGTCACCAACGGCATCGCATCCCGTCGCTGGCTCTACCAGTCCAATCCGGGACTGACCCAGCTGTTGCGGGAAAAGATCGGGGACGGTTTCCTTCACGATCTGTCCCAACTCTCCAAATTTAACGCCTTTGCCGACGACAAGGAAGTTCTGGACCGTCTGGCACAGATTAAGAAGGACAACAAAGAGCGACTGGCCAAATATGTGCTGCGCACCACAGGGGTCGCCATCAATACCGATTCCATCTTTGACGTACAGGTCAAACGCCTGCACGAATATAAACGCCAACATCTCAACGCGCTGCATATCCTGAGCCTGTACCAGTATCTGAAGGCCAACCCCAACGCACCCTTTGTTCCCAGAACCTTTATCTTCGGAGCCAAGGCCGCCCCGGGATACCATATGGCCAAACAGATCATCAATCTGCTCTGCTCCCTCTCCAAGGAGATCGAGCGGGATCCCATCATCCGGGATAAGCTGCGCATCGTATATCTGGAAGATTACCGGGTCACCCTCTCCGAGCTGCTGATGCCCTCGACGGATGTTTCGGAACAGATTTCCCTGGCCGGAACCGAGGCCTCCGGCACCGGAAACATGAAGCTGATGCTCAACGGCGCCATCACCCTTGGCACCATGGACGGGGCCAACGTGGAGATTCTGGAGCAGGTGGGAGAGGATAACATCATCATCTTCGGTATGCGCACTGAGGAGGTACAGGAGCTGAAGGCCCGCGGATACAACCCCGGCAATTATTACGCTCACAATCCCATCATCCACAACGCCATCGATCAGATGGTTTCCGGCATCGACGGCAAACAGTTTACCGAGATTGCCAACTCCCTGATCTATCAGGATCCATATATGGTTCTGGCTGACTTTAACTCCTATCGAGAAGCGCAAAGCAAGATTCAGGCCCTTTACCAAGATAAATATACCTGGAACAAAATGTCTCTGCGGAACATTGCCCAGTCCGGCATCTTCTGTGCGGATCGTGCCATCCAAGATTATGCCCGCACGATTTGGCATCTGGACTAAAATTGTTCTGTTGACTGGTGACTGATAAGAAACAAAGGGACGGAATTCCAAGAGGATTTCGCCCCTTTTTTCCTTTCATCCTTGTTTGGCGATTCTTTTTCAGGCAATACTGTATTTCAGTGTTGCTCCATCCTGAAAAAAGCGAGGGTTATACATGCCGCTTACAATTTTTGACAGCCGAGATACCGCTTACCGCCGCCCCTTTGGCGCGGTTGCCTCCAAAACACCGGTACATTTCACCATCCGCCTCCCCAAAACCATAGCATATAACGATGTCCAGCTGTTGATATTTCTGGCGGACCAATGGGAAACCCCTATGGCGTTTCCCATGGAAAACGTCGGATGTGAATTTTCTTCCAACCTCTACTCGGTATCTTTCACCCCCTCCCGTCCCAACCTGCTGTTTTACTGTTTTCGGGTATCGGAAAGCGGGAGAATCACCTACATCTGTAAGGACGAAAACAATCTGGGAACGATGCAGCCCTACCGGGGGGAACTCTGGCAGCTGACGGTATACGACGCTGCCTTCTCCACTCCTGCCTTCTTAAAAGGCGGCACCATGTACCAGATCTTTCCCGATCGGTTTTATAACAGCGGCAAACCCAAGAAAAACGTCCCCACCGACCGAAAACTGAAACCCTGGGGCACCCCTCCTGAGTATCTGCCCGATGAAAGCGGGGAGGTAACCAACGCCGACTATACCGGCGGGGATCTCAAGGGGATTGAGGAAAAGCTGGAATATCTCGCTTCTTTGGGGGTTACCTGTATCTATCTCAACCCCATCTTTGAAGCCCATTCCAACCATCGCTACAATACCGCCGATTACCGCCATGTAGATCCTCTGCTGGGCACCGACGAGGATTTTGCCTCCCTGTGCCGTGCCGCCGGAAAGCTGGGAATCTCGGTGATCCTTGACGGGGTATTCAGCCATGTGGGAAGCGACAGCATCTATTTCAACCGTTTTGGACGCTACAGCTCGGTAGGCGCCTACCAATCCAAGGAAAGCCCTTACTACAACTGGTTTACCTTCCAGCAGTATCCCGACAAATACACTACCTGGTGGGGCTTTCAGACCCTTCCTGAGGTGGCAGAGGAAACTCCCAGCTATCTGGAATTCATCTGTGGGAAGGAAGGAATCGCCCGACACTGGTTGTCGCTGGGAGCTTCCGGTTTCCGGCTGGATGTAGCTGATGAGCTTCCCGATGTGTTTCTGGACCGACTGCGGGAAGCGGTGAAGGAGCAAAATCCTCAGGCTTTGATCCTGGGGGAGGTATGGGAAAACGCCTCCAACAAATCCAACTATGGAAAACGCCGCCGTTATTTTCAAGGCAAACAGCTGGACAGCGTGATGAACTATCCTTTTAAAAACGCCATTTTGCAATATATCCGGGACGGGGGAGGGACCTCCTTCCTCAACCAGCTGATGGATATCCTGGAGAATTATCCCGCTCCGGTCATCCACAATCTGATGAATTCCATCTCCACCCACGATACCGAACGGGCCATCACCGCTCTAGGCGGGGAATCCTCCCAGGGACATGACCGCACCTGGCAGGCCGCACGTCAGGAGCTGACCCCCCATCAGTACGCTACCGGAAAGGCACGGCTGTTTCTGTGCTGTGTGTTGCAATTCACCCTCAGCGGCACCCCCTGCATCTACTATGGGGATGAGATCGGTATGGCGGGTTATCGGGATCCCTTCAACCGCTGGTGTTTTGACTGGGAACATCGGGACGAGGATATCTTCTCCCATATGCAGGCATTGGGACAGCTTCGGGCCTCCCGACGCGAATTTTTTGCCGGTGCAGATTTCCTGCCGCTCTGCTTTACCGATTCCATATGCAGTTACCTGCGCATTCTGGGAGAACAGGGCCTTCTGATCGTCATCAACCGCAGCGCCAAAACCCAGTGTATGGATATCCCCACCCAGCTGCATCACGCCAAGCTGCTGATGGGCCATATTGTGGGGATTCCCCAGGATCCCGTCACCTCGGTAGAACTGCGGCCCATGGATTTTGCCATTCTGGAAGGCAGATGGATCACTCCTCCGGCGCGCTGAGACAAAAACAAAGGCATAGCAACAAGCCAATGGCTTTTGCTATGCCTTTTCTTTTAGATTCTGCCGGCAGATTGGCGTGCGCCTGAAATGCCGGATTCAAAAATTACTGGGCGTTGCGGCTTTTGTTTCTCGAGACAATGTAGGTGCCGCCGCTGGAAACCGGGAAGGTCAAATTCCCGTTTGCATCGGTCATGACGTTCTCCTGGACCACCGTCAATTTGCCGTTTTCATAGCGGTAGACGTTGGCCTTGGTGTTTTTGTAGGACTGACCAGCCATATGCACCGTAAGGGTAGCGGTAGCGGGGAACATCCGCATTCCGCTGATCACCACCGGGCATACGCCGGTGATTCCCATCGCCTGTTCCAGCTCTTTTTGGTTGGAAGCCACGGTGGAAACGCCCATATAATGGCTGAGATATCCACTGTTGCCTCCCACATCCGACCCTTTGATGGTCCAGGAATAATCTTCCCCAGTGCATACCAGCGTTTTCTTTGGATACTGGCGCAGGGTTTTCAGCCATGCGTTGGAGATGCGGTTGGTATCCGAGATATCCACCACGATGGACTGCCCGTCGGCACAGCTTTCCAGCCCTTCCAGAACATTGGTGGATCCGGCCTGGCTGCGAAGGTCGCTATACCGCTCGTCGCTGATCTCCTCATCACTGACATAATCATCCCCATCGATGATCATCAGCTTGATATTGGTCTGGGCAATCGCCTGATAATTGGACCCTGTTTTCTTTAAATACCGGATCATAAAATCAGAGTTGGAGAGATCCTTGGCGGTAATCTGTACCCCGTACATATTCAGCGTTTCGTTGTAGACTACCTTGATCTCCGCCTCATCGTCATCGGGCAGATCCTCCACCTCCACCCGATAGTCCGGCTTCTCCATCATCATCGGGGAAGCGGCATAGTAGGTGGTAGTCACCTCGCTCTTTCCGCCCAGATTGATGACAATGCTGTTCTCCTGGGCTCCTTTGCCCACCAGAAGATAATCGTTGCCCTTTTGATAAAGGGTGGTAGTCAGGCTTTCCTGCGCAAAAACGGTCGTGACGCTTCCCAGAGCCACCATACAGGCAACCGCCAGAGCAGCCAGCTTTTTCCATTTCTTCATAACAAACCCATCCTTTCTGTGCCTTTGAGGCACCCGTTACCGCCCATCATCTCAGGGAGAGTTTATAGTAATCAAATTGGGTGGCTACCAAAAAACCATGCCGTTTGAAGAGGGACACCGCCCGGCTGCTGTGGCTGTCACATTCCACCAGCAGTTCCTTCTCCCCATAATGTTTGCTCCAATGCTCCAACACCAACTGCAGCAGTTCCCGGCCGTAGCCCCGGCCCCGCAGCGCCTTTTTGATCCCCATGCCAAACAGGGTCATCCGGTCCCCCTCGTCGCTGAGACCGGCAACCCCCACCACCGTATCGCCCAACATTCCCTGGAACACCGAGACGGAAGGTTCCTCCATCAGCCGGTCAAACCAGTCGGCAGCGTCTTTTTCCTTCATGGAAAAGATAGACGCATACAGTCCGGTCATCACGCTGCGGTCCGAAGGGGTAACCTTGCGCAGCTTCAGCAGGGCAGAATTGGAGTGATTTTGTCCGGAGGGCTGACGTTTTGCCGGGTTTGCGCCATAATACATCATATATTCCGAGAAGTCATAGGACGCCCCCAACTTTTTCAGCACCGCCTGAGCGCTCTTGGAGGAAGGCTCCGCCACAAAAAGCAGCTGGGTCAAATCCTTCCACTGGCTGCGCATTCTTTCCAGCAGAGCGGAAAAATACCCTCTCCTGCGGTAATCGGGATGGGTAAACGCTGAGATCTCCGCTTCCTGACGGGGTGCAAAGACCGAGAGAAAGCTGACCAGCATCCCATCCTCGTACAACATGTAAAAACAGTCTTGGGAGGGATTTTTGTTGGCGTCGGACGCCAGATATACATAGCTTTGCAGCGGCGGCTTTTCCGACGCGTTGCAAAGCTCCTCCAGCTCTCGAATCTGTTCCTCCTGTCCCTCATCCAGTAGATGAAAACTTTTGATAACCATCGGATCCAACCTTTCCTACCAAAATCCATATTTCCGCACCGAATCTGTTCATTCAGTAAAATTTTTATCATGATCTGTCAGAGGATCAGCACAAACGTCCCGGCGGTAATCAGGGCACCGCCCACCAGCGCTTTCCAGGTGATGGGTTCCTTCAAAATCAGAAAAGCCAACACCAAGGTCAAAACAATGCTGAATTTATCGATGGGCGCCACCTTGGAGACCTCTCCCATCTGTACCGCCTTGTAATAACACAGCCAAGAAAGTCCGGTAGCCAATCCGGAAAGCACCAAAAACAGCAGGCTTCTCCTGGAAATCTCCCGGATTCCCGACTGAGCGCCGGTGATAAAGACCATCGCCCAGGCCAGCACCAGCACCACCACAGTGCGGATGGCGGTGGCCAGATTGGAATTGATGTTCTCAATGCCGATCTTTGCCAGAATGGAGGTAAAGGCGGCAAACACCGCAGAGAGCAGCGCATAGACTATCCACATACCATATCGCCTCGTATTTTCAAACGTCGCCGGTCTTACGGCGATTTTGAACCATCTTTTCCCTCGCAGGATACCACATCCAGTATACCACAGACAGCAGAGGGAAACAACGACCTGTTTGTGAAAAACCAGACGGCTCTTGTGCATCCTTGCAATCTCTCAGTCAACTCTAGGGACAACGCAAAACGCCCCTCCCGCCATTTCCAGGCGAGAGGGGCGTTCTTATGTCGGCAATGGATGAGCCAGCGTCAAATACAGCGACCAGAATTAGTCGGCGTCGTACAGCTTAGCCAGTCTCTGGAGATACTCATAACGCTTCACCGCGTTCTGCTCAGCCTTGCTGAACAGATCAGCAGCTCTGTCGGGGAAGGAGCGCTGCAGGGAGCTGTAACGGACCTCGCCCTTGATAAAGTCGCCGTAAGCAGCGGTAGGAGCCTTGCTGTCCAGCTGGAAGGGATTCTTGCCTTCCACAGCCAGTCTGGGATCGAAACGGTAGTTGTGCCAGTAACCGGCCTCAACCGCCTTCTTGATCTCGGTCTGAGCGATGGACATACCGCCTCTGATACCATGGTTGATACAGGGGGCGTAAGCGATGATGATGGAAGGACCATGATAGCTTTCCGCCTCAACAAAGGCCTTCAGGCACTGGTTGTAATCCGCACCCATAGCAACATGGGCAACATAGACATAACCATAGCTCATGGCAATACCAGCCAGGTCTTTCTTCTTCACTTCCTTACCAGCAGCAGCGAACTGAGCCACAGCGCCGGTAGGAGTGGACTTGGAGGACTGGCCGCCGGTGTTGGAGTAAACCTCGGTATCGAATACCAGGATATTCACATCCTCGCCGGAAGCGATGACATGATCCAGGCCGCCGAAGCCGATGTCGTATGCCCAGCCGTCGCCGCCGAAGATCCAGATGGACTTCTTGCAGAGGTATTCTTTGTCGGCCAGGATTTCCTTGGCAGCGTCACAACCGCAAGCCTCGAGGGCTGCAATCAGCTTCTCGGTAGCGATCTTGTTGAGCTTGCCATCCTCTTTGGTCGCCAGGAACTCGTCGATCGCGGCTTTTACGTCGCCCTCGGCGGTCTCAGCCAGCTTCTCTACCTTGGCAACGGTGACATCTCTCAGGTGTTTCTGAGCCAGGAAGATACCCAGGCCGAACTCGGCGTTATCCTCGAACAGGGAGTTGCCCCAGGCGGGACCAAAGCCCTGCTTGTTGACGGTGTAGGGAGTGGCGGGGGCGGAACCAGCCCAAATGGAAGAACAACCGGTGGCGTTGGCAATGAACATTCTGTCGCCGTACAGCTGGGTAGCCAGCTTGGCGTAAGGAGTCTCGCCGCAGCCCGCGCAGGCGCCGGAGAACTCAAGCAGGGGCTGCTTGAACTGGCTGCCCTTGACGGTGTTCTCTTTGAATTTCTCGTTGACCTCGGGTTTCACAGGCAGATCGAAGCCATAGGCAAAGACTTCCTGCTGCTCGGTCTGGCTGTCCAGGGAAGCCAGAGACAGAGCTTTGTTGCCCTTCTTGCCGGGGCATACGTTGACACAGCTGCCGCAACCGGTGCAGTCCATAACGGAAACGGTCATGGCGAACTTATAACCGGGCATACCGGTCATAGCAACGGACTTCATAGCGGCGGGAGCGTTGGCAGCTTCCTCCTCAGTCATAACCACCGGACGGATTACCGCATGGGGGCAGACATAGGAGCAGAAGTTACACTGGATGCAGTTCTCGGGATTCCAGGTAGGAACGTCTACCGCGATGCCACGTTTTTCGTAAGCGGAGGAACCAACGGGAACAACGCCGTCCACATATTTTTCAAAAGCAGAAACAGGCAGCTTGTCGCCTCTCTGTGCATTGATGGGATTCTGAATAGCCTTAACATAATCCACCAGATCCGCTCTGTTGCCGGTAACAGCAGTCTCGGAAGCGGTGTCCACAGCGTCAGCCCAGGAAGCAGGAATCTCGATCTTTCTGACTTCCTGAGAACCACGCTCGATGGCGGCATAGTTCATGTTGACGACAGCCTCACCCTTCTTTCCGTAGGACTTGAGGGCAGCGTCCTTCATGTACTGAACAGCCTTATCAGCGGGGATGATGTCAGCCAGTTTGAAGAAAGCGGATTGGAGGATGGTGTTGATACGGCTACCCAGACCAATCTGCTTGCCCAGCTCAACGCCGTCGATGACATAGAACTGGATGTTGTGTTTCTGCATATACTGCTTATCGGCAGCGGGCAGTCTCTTTTCGATCTCCGCCTCGTCCCAAGCGCAGTTGAGCAGGAAGGTACCGCCGTCCTTCAGGTCCTGAACCATGTCATATTTGCCCACATAAGCGGGGTTATGGCAGGCGACAAAGTCAGCCTTGTTGATCAGGTAGGTGGACTTGATGGGGGTGGAACCAAATCTCAGATGGGAAACGGTAACGCCACCGGACTTCTTGGAGTCATATGCAAAGTAAGCCTGTGCATACATATCGGTGTGGTCGCCGATGAT
>DBQB01000042.1:32771-33163 GCA_002305685.1 Ruminococcaceae bacterium UBA1405 | reverse complement strand
TCGTCGGTGATGCCGATGGTGAAGTGAGCCTTAGGAGCATCGCTCTGGGCATTGGCATAAACAGCGGCAATGCTGGCAGGGGTGGTGTCCTTGGAGGCCAGACCATAACGGCCGCCGTAAACAGGAACGCTGTCAAACTTGGAGCCCTTGAGAGCGGTGACAACATCCAGATACAGAGGCTCGCCCAGAGCGCCGGGCTCTTTGGTTCTGTCGAGGACAGAGATGGTCTTAACGGTCTCGGGGATGGCGTTGATCAGGTGGGCAGCGCTGAAGGGTCTGTACAGTCTGACCTTCACCAGGCCATATTTATGACCGGTAGCGTTGAGGTAGGCGATGGTTTCCTCGATGGTATCGCAGACGGAACCCATGGCAACGATCACGTGCTCAGCGTC
>DBQB01000042.1:0-32706 GCA_002305685.1 Ruminococcaceae bacterium UBA1405 | reverse complement strand
CTCTGGCCTGGAAGAACACGTCGGAGTTCTGAGCGGTGCCCTTCATGGTGGGTCTCTCAGGATTCATGGCGTGTTTTCTGAAATCGTTGATGGCGTCCTTATCCACCATCTCTTCCAGATCCTTGTAGTCCCAAACTTCGATCTTCTGAATCTCATGAGAGGTTCTGAAGCCGTCGAAGAAGTGGAGGAAGGGAACTTTACCCTTGATGGTGGACAGGTGCGCAACCGCGCCCAGATCCATAACCTCCTGCACGTCGCCGGAGCAGAGCATTGCAAAGCCGGTCTGACGGCAAGCATACACGTCCTGATGGTCGCCGAAGATGGACAGGGCGTGGGAAGCCAGCGTACGAGCGGAAACATGGAACACGCAGGGGAGCAGCTCGCCTGCGATCTTATACATATTGGGGATCATCAGCAGCAGGCCCTGAGAAGCGGTGTAGGTAGTGGTCAGGGCGCCAGCGGACAAGGAGCCGTGAACAGCGCCAGCGGCACCAGCCTCAGACTGCATCTCAACAACTTTAACCTGATTTCCGAAGATGTTCTTCAGGCCTTGGGCGGACCACTGGTCGGTGACTTCCGCCATGGTGGAGGACGGAGTGATGGGATAGATTGCGGCAACGTCGGTAAACGCATAGGATACATGCGCGGCGGCGTTGTTACCGTCCATGGTTTTCATTTTTCTTGCCATGTTTTTTCCTCCCTTTGGATTTATATGTGATTTACGCAGCGGCAGTAGATAGAGAGAACCGCTATTGATTGGAAAAGGCCGCTGTGCAGTCAATCAAGTGGAACAGGGGATTCTGTCCGTGACATGAGAAGAAAACTACAGCAAGGGGTACTTTTCAAAAAAAGCAACCTGCTTGTAGTTTCTTTAAACTGTCAGTTCTCTTTATGGTTAGATTTTAACACTTTTAGCAGCGGTTGTAAATGGCTTTTCCCGCTGTTTGTATAAAAATCTTTTGCGCGCAGGAAAAGAGGGGATTGCCGCCGGAGCAGCGATCCCCCGCCCAATTTTATGAAACTATATGTATAACTTAATATACAAATTACAGTAAGTATCTGATTTTCCCCGAAATCCTGCCTATTCCAGGGAAACCCCCGCTGCTTTCAGGAAAGAACGGGCAATCACCATATGGCCTCCCAGCTGCGGATGGACGTGATCCCAGGTATAAAAACTGGGGTGATAATACTTTAACCCCTCGTCAAAGGCGCTCATCACATCCACATAAACCGCGCCATATTTCTCGCAGAGGGCTTTAGCTCCCGCGTTATACTGCTCCACCATCGCCCGCATCGGTTCCTCCTTGTTGGGCTCCAGATAGAAACAGGAGAGGACAAACATCTTTTTGACCCGCCCCACCGTCTTGGAGAGGATCTCCTCATAGTTTTCCAGAAACTGCTGGTATTTGACCCCGCGATGGGCAATATGGGGATTGTCGAACTGATGCCAGATATCGTTGATGCCGATCATGCAGGAGACATAATCGGGGCAAAACTCCAGCACATCGGTATCCCATCTCTCCCGCAGCTGGCTGCTGGTATTCCCGCTGATGCCCATATTGATGATCCGCATCTGCAAATCGGGACGGCAGGCGGTGAGCATGGCGTCCACCAGCGCCACATACCCTTTGCCCAGATTCTCCTTCATATTTTCTGCAACCGGTCTGACTCTTCCCACATCGGTCACCGAATCCCCGATCATCACCAGCGTGGAACCTTTTTCAAATACGCACATGGCCGTTTTCTCCTTTGCAAAACCAGTTTTTTGTACTTTCATTGTATTCCAGAGCGTATAAAAGTCAAGCTAGGAATTGCATCCGTCCTGTACTGAGGGTTTCCAAAAAGAGGTACCGCCCCGGAACTTTCCAAGGCGGTACCTCTCATCGTCTATCTTTCGCTGTGAAAAAAACTATTCCTGTTCCGGCAGATCCAGCGGATCATTAGGCTCGTCGGTCTCTTCCGGCTGTTCCTCCAGTTCTTCCTTGGGAGCTCTGGCGAAGGTAACAATCCGGCCGCCTTCCGATACCCGCATCACCCGCACCCCTCCGGCGTAGCGGGACTGGATGCTGATCTGGGAAACCGGGATACGGATGATGACGCCGTCGTCGGTGATGACGATCACATCGTCGTCCTCATCCACCGAGCGGATACCGGCCACATTTCCCTTCTCCTCAGACGGCTTATAGTTGATGATGCCCTTGCCGCCGCGGCTTTGCAGGCGGTACTCCTCATATTCGCTGCGGCGCCCAAATCCTTTTTCGGTGATGGTCAGCAGTGTGGCGCCCTCGCGGATCTCCTCCATGCCCACAACCTCATCCCCGGGTTCCAGGCTCAGGGCCTTCACGCCCCGGGCGGTACGTCCCATAGCTCTGGCGTCCTGTTCATGGAACCGGATGGCATAGCCAAATTTGGTAGCGACAATCAGCTCATCGTCGCCGGAAGTCTCCTTGACCCAAGCCAGCTCGTCCCCCTCGTCCAGGTTGACTGCGATCAGCCCGCCCTTGCGGACGTTGCGGTACGCGGAGGTTTCGGTTCTCTTGATGATGCCCTTTTTGGTCACCATCACCAGATGACGGTCCCCTTCGATTTGTTCCTGACGGATCAGGGAGGTGATCTTCTCATCCTCGCCCAGCGCCACCAGGTTCACCGCGTTGGTGCCTCTGGCGGTGCGGGAACCCTCGGGAATGTCATATCCTTTGAGACGGAACACCCGGCCCTTGTTGGTAAAGAGCATAATAGAATCATGAGAGGAGCAGACAAACATCTCCTCCACAAAATCCTCCTCCCGGCGGGTCATTCCGGAGATGCCCCGGCCGCCGCGGCGCTGGGTCTTGTAGGATTCCATATTCTGCCGTTTCATATATCCATAATGGGTCAAGGTGACGACACAGTCCTCCACCGGGATCAGGTCCTCAATGTCCATCTCCCCGCTCACCGACTGGATCTCGGTGCGGCGCTCGTCCTTATATTTCTCCCCGATCACCGCCAGCTCGTCCCGGATGATACCGTGAACCTTTCCCTCGTCGGCCAGGATCTCGTTGAGCTCCCGGATCCGCTCCAACAGCTGCTGAAGTTCCTCCTCGATCTTGATCCGTTCCAGACCGGTCAGCTGTCCCAGACGCATGGAAACAATGGCCTGCGCCTGGATTTCGGTCAGCCCAAACCGCTCCATCAAAGCGCTGCGCCCGGAAGGCTGATCCTTGGCCGCCCGCAAAATGGCGATCACCTCGTCGATAAAGTCCAGGGCGATCTTCAGGCCTTCCAGGATATGCTCCCGCTCTTTTGCTTTTTTCAGATCGTATTCTGTACGGCGTACGATAATCCGGGTTTGGAAAGCGATATAATTCTCCAGCATCTGTTTCAGGGTGAGGATTTTAGGCTCCCCTCCCACCAGCGCCAGCTGGATCACACCGAAGGTTTCCTGAAGCTGGCTGTACTGGAACAGCTGGTTGAGCACCAGTTGCGGGTTAGCGGACATCTTGAGCTCGATGACAAACCGCATTCCGTTGCGGTCCGACTCATCCCGAAGGTCGCTGATTCCATCGATCCGCTTATCCTTGACCAGCTCGGCAATATTTTCAATCATCCGGGCCTTGTTGACCCCATAGGGGATCTCGGTGACCGCAATACGGTAGCGCCCGTTTTTCATCTCCTCGATGTCGGTGCGGGCGCGCACGGTGATCTTACCCCGGCCGGTGGCGTAGGCCGCGCGGATGCCGGAGCGACCCATAATGATGCCGCCGGTGGGGAAATCCGGCCCCTTGATCTTTTCCATAATCTGGTCCAGAGTGGCATCGGGATTCTCCATCACCAGATCCACCGCCTCGATCACCTCCCGCAGATTGTGGGGAGGGATGTTGGTGGCCATACCCACTGCAATGCCGGTGGAACCGTTGACCAGAAGGTTAGGAAAACGGGAGGGAAGCACCAGCGGCTCTTTCCGGTTGTCGTCGTAGTTGGGTCCGAAATCCACCGTCTCCTTGTCGATATCGGTGAGCATCACAGTAGCGATGTCGCTCATTCTCGCCTCAGTATAACGGTAAGCGGCGGGCGGGTCTCCGTCCACCGAGCCAAAGTTTCCGTGCCCGTCCACCAGGGGATAGCGCATGGAGAAATCCTGTGCCAGACGCACCAGCGCATCGTACACCGAGGCGTCGCCATGGGGATGGTACCGGCCCAACACCGAACCGACGGTATCCGCCGACTTTCGGTACGCCTTGTTGGGGGTCAGGCCGTTTTCATACATGGTATATAAAATTCTTCTATGGACCGGTTTGAGTCCGTCGCGCACATCCGGCAAAGCCCGGCTGGTGATGACCGACATGGAATATTCCATGAAACTCTTTTTCATTTCCTTTTCCAGATCGACCGAAATGATTCTGGTACCGTCGTTGAGCATACTGCGCCTCCATCACTTGTTTTGTTGCAGCTCTATGGGAAAGCATTTTTTCGGTTTCGCCAGCGGGAAACACCGAAAAGGGATGATTATACGTTTTTTTGCGGGCCGCCCGCCTCAGAAAAGACATAGTAAACGGGGTATCCTTTCAGCAGCTGGGTGAGCATCTTGCGCTGCAAAGGATCCACCGCCCTTTTGGGGAGGGGATAAAGCCTTTGGGTTCTGGTCTCGAACAGATACATTTTGGTATTTTCGTAGACCGCCAGCTGCTGCTGGGGCAGCGTCACAGCAACCATACCGTCATGGATCCAGACTCCGTTTTCATAGACCCGGAAATGTAACTTGCGCACCTGTTCCGAGAGCATCTGCGCGGTATGGCGCATAATAAAGCCGGGGGCCAGAAACAGGGCGAAGAACAGCAAAACGCAGACCACCGCCAGCACCAGCCCCATGGTATAGCCGCGATCTCTGAGCCAGGAATAGAACATACCCACCGCCAGCACCAGCGCCAGCGCCATCTGGAAATACCGCTTTGAGCTGCCATGGCCCCGCTGCTGCAAAACCAGCGCGTCGAACAGATCCTCTTTCTCAACCGAACAGGAAAGCTCCAAGGGCCTGCCTTGGGGTTCAAACGTTTGGGGATGCTCCATCCCGATCCCTCCTTCCGGGATTTATACCGATGCCTTCTGATAGTTCAGATCGTACTTCTGCGCAACCGACAAAAACAGCTCTCGCAGATCGTTGACCTGCCCGGCAATCTGTTTTTTGGGGATGAGGATGCATCTGGTACCGCTGAGCATCACCTGAAGCATGGTGGGGGTTTCTCGGAACCCCTCGGTTTTGTCCCAGTTCACCGAATCGGAATAGGTACCCGACTCCTCAAAAAGATGATCCTCATAGAACGCCACAAAAATTTCTCCCCGAAGATACTCGCTCTTCTGGTACTGTTTGGTGGCGGATTTCACCAGCTGACGGGGAAAAATCACCTTATAAAACGCCACAGAATATACTCCCAGTAAAATCAGTATAAAACCCAACACTAAGTATAAGCTGAAATACGGCATCTGCTGCTGTTTCTGGGGTTCCAGCGCGAGCAGGGAGACGAGGAACAGTGCGCCGACCACCATCTCCACCCCGCCCATCAATACACTCTTGCGGCGCTGTTTTTTGAAGTTCTGTTCCGCGATGGAACGATTGAAATCCAGATACTGCTCCAATGTGATCCGGTAACGGATCTGCGCCAAGGGCGACATTTCTTGTTCCATGGTGCACCGCCTTCCGTCAGATATCCAGGTTTTGTACATACCGGGCGTTCTGTTCGATAAACTCCCGGCGGGGCTGCACCTTATCGCCCATCAGGATGGTAAAGATCTGATCGGCGCGGGCAGCGTCCTCCATCTCCACCTTCAGGAAGATCCGGCGCTCCGGATCCATGGTGGTTTCCCAAAGCTGTTCCGGGTCCATCTCGCCCAGACCTTTATAGCGCTGCACATCGGTCTTGACGTTTCCTTCGGGATACAGTTCCTTGATATATTGGTCCCGCTCCGGCTCGGAGTAGGCATACCGCACCTTCTTGCCCCGGCTGATCTTAAACAGCGGCGGCTGGGCGATATAGACGTGTCCCTGCTCCACCAGCGGACGCATAAAGCGGAAGAAGAAGGTCAGCAGCAGCGTGCGGATATGGGAGCCGTCCACATCGGCATCCGCCATGATGACAACCTTGCCGTACCGCAGTTTGCTCAGATCGATGTCGTCCCCGATGCCGCAGCCCAGTGCAGTGATCACCGGCATCAGCTTATCGTTGCCATAAACTTTATCCAGCCGCGCCTTCTCCACGTTGAGCATTTTGCCCCACAATGGCAAAATTGCCTGGAACCGGCGGTCGCGGCCGTTTTTGGCGCTGCCGCCTGCGGAATCACCCTCGACGATATAGATCTCGGTGAGGGAGGCGTCCCGCTCGGTGCAGTCCGCCAGCTTTCCGGGAAGGGAAGCGGTCTCCAGGGCGGATTTGCGCCGGGTCAGCTCCCGGGCACGGCGCGCCGCCTCCCGGGCGCGGGCAGCACCCATGGATTTTTCCATGATGGCCCTTGCGGTGGAGGGGTTCTCCTCAAAGTAGGTGGTCAGCTTATCATAGACGAGGTTGGCCACCACGGCGCGTACCTCAGAATTTCCCAGCTTGGCCTTGGTCTGTCCTTCAAACTGGGCTTCGGTCAATTTCACCGAGATGATGACGGTGAGTCCTTCCCGCACATCATCTCCGGTGAGATTTTTGTCGGAATCCTTGAGGATTCCGTTTTTGCGGCAGTAATCGTTGAACACCCGGGTGAGGGCAGATTTAAAGCCCTCCTCATGGGTACCGCCTTCGGGGGTTTTGATATTGTTGGCAAAGGAGTAGATAACCTCGTTGTACCCGGTGTTATACTGCATGGCGATCTCAACGCTGCAATTCTGGCTTGCGTCGGTGCAGGACATACAGATCACATCCTCATGGACCAGATCCTTGACTTCATGGAGATACTCCACAAAGCTGCGCACGCCGCCCTCATAGCAGAAGGAGTTTACCACCGGCTGCTGCTGTCTAAAGTCGCTGAAGGTGATGCGCACCCCGGCGTTGAGAAACGCCTGCTCCCGCATACGGGTCAGCAGGATATCATAATCGTACTCGATGCTCTCAAACATCGTCTCATCGGCCTTAAAGGTAATGACGCTGCCGGTCAGATCGGTTTGCCCAATCATCTTCAGATCCTCAGTTGGCACGCCCCGCTCAAAGCGCTGGAAATACCGGTTTTTCCCGTCCCGCACCTCCACTTCCAGCCACTGGGAAAGGGCGTTTACAACAGAAGCGCCGACGCCGTGAAGGCCGCCGGACACTTTATATCCGCCGCCGCCGAATTTTCCCCCGGCGTGCAGCACCGTAAAGACCACCGTCACCGCCGGGATCCCCATCTTATGCTGGATTCCCACCGGGATGCCGCGCCCGTTGTCGGTGACCCGGATGACATTTCCGGGCAGGATCTCCACCTCAATATGGGTACAAAACCCTGCCAGTGCCTCATCGATGGCGTTGTCCACAATCTCATATACCAGATGATGCAGCCCGCTCAACCCGGTGGAACCGATATACATACCGGGGCGTTTGCGCACCGCCTCCAAGTCTTCCAGGACCTGTATCTGATCCCCGCCATATTCCTTAACAGAAGGTGTGTTTTCCACTGTGTAATACCTCCAACTTTATTGCCAGTTCTTATTCTCTATATGATTCAAATCCGTCTGCACACAGCCGCCGCCATGCGATCACCGTTTTGCCGGGGGGATATTGGAAAGCCCATCCACAAACCCGGTACGTTTGCGCAGGGTCACGGAGGAAATCTGTGAAATATATACCTGGGGATTTCCCGTTGACGGGTCCAGGCATACCACAAAGGATTTGGGAATCTCCTCGGAGACGTTAATCACCCACCCGTTTTTCTGCGCCTGTGAAAGGTAATTTCTGGTGTGGCGGGAGACAGAGGAGTTTTCAATGTCAAAGATTCCAACGATATCCTTGGTTCGCACCACCGTATACTGTCCCAAATGCAGATACATCTCTCTCCTCCTCACAACGAATCCTGGGGCGTCTCATCCCGCTGTGCACGGCACAGATCAAAGGTTTGCCGGATGCTTCCCTCCCCGATGAGAAAGCATCTTCCCTGTTCCAGCGTCTGAAAGTAGGCAGTCTCGCAGCAGGTGATAAAAACCTGCTTTCCCTGCAGATGGTTGAGCAGATAATCCCGCCGGGAACGGTCCAGTTCGCTCATCACGTCGTCCAGCAAAATAATGGGACTTTGGCCGGTTGTTTCTTCAATAATTATACTCTCCGCCAGCTTTAAAGACAAGATGCAACTTCTCTGCTGCCCCTGGGAGCCGAAGCTTCTGGCCGCGTTGTGATCGATGTCGATTCCCAGGTCGTCCCGATGGGGTCCGTACAGGGTGGCGGCAGCCGCAATGTCGGCCTGACGGTTCTGCCGCAGATGGGAGAGGATCTGCTGGGACGAGAGCTCCTCCAAAAGGGGGATGCCGCTGAGATACCGCAGGGTCATCGTCTCGTTTTCCCGGGAAATGCCCTGATAGATGTCGCCGGCGGCCTGTGCCAGGCGGGAGATATACCGCTGCCTGGCTCTGATCACCGACACAGCGGTTTTGGATAGGGCGTCGTCAAACACCTCCAGCGTCTGGGGCCCATAGCTTATATTGCCGAACCGCAGCTCCTTGAGCAAAGCGTTTCTCTGCCGCAGGATGCGGTTATACCGGGACAGGATATCCACATACCGGGGCATCAGCTGACAGATGGCCAGGTCCAGAAAACGCCGGCGCACCTCCGGCCCATCCTTGACCAGCGAGAGATGGACCGGGGAGAATACCACCGCATAGATCTCTCCGGCCAGAGCGCTCTGGCTGGGAAGGGGCACAAAGTTGAGATGTACCTCCTTGCGGCTTTTCTGGGGGATGGAGATGCCGGCGCACTGTTCCCTTCCGTCCTTTTCAAACTGCAGCGAAAGGCGGGCGGCGGGGGCGTCGAAACGGATCAGCTCATGATCTGAGCCGCCGCGAAAGCTTTTGGCGCCGGTAAAAAGCCAGAGCGCCTCCATCAGATTGGTTTTTCCCTGGGCGTTGTCCCCATAGATAATATTGACCCCGTCGCAGGGAGAAAATTCCATATTTTCAATATTTCGGTAATTTTCTATCTCAATCCGGGTGATCTTCACCAGATGTCACCTCATAAACCGCGTTTCCGGTCTCCCCTTCCACCTCCACCACATCGCCGGGGCGGAGTTTTTTTCCCCGCATCAGGCAAACCTCCCCGTTGACCCGGATCTGTCCGGCGGCCACCGCTTCCTTTGCGTTTCCGCCGGTGCTCACCGCTCCGGCAAACTTCAAAAACTGATCCAGCTTGATCCATTCGGTGTGAATACTGACCTTCATACGTTTTTCAAAGCCTCCCTGTAACAACCCAAAACATCCTTCTAACCATATTCCCTTGCCCCTGAGCAGAAAAAGAACAGCGGATGCTCTCAACCTCAGATCGCAGCATCCGCAGTATCTTTTCGTGGGGGAAGGGAGAATCTCATTCGTTGCGAATTCGAACCGGGAGCACCAGGAACAAAAACTGTTCGGAATCCTTGGGGACGATCTTAACCGGGGAGAGGGGACCGTTGAGCTGAAGCTTCACCTCATCGCAGCCGCTGTTGCGCAGTGCGTCCAGCAGATATTTGTGGTTAAAACCGATCTGCACCTCTTTGCCGGAGGTGGCACAGGCAACCTCATCATACACCTTTCCCATGGAGGTTTCACAGGTGATGGAGATAACGTCCTGGGCAATCTTGACCCGAAGAGGGCTCTTGATCCGCTCTGAGATCAGCAGCGCAGCTCTCTCCACACTGTCCACCAGCGGGCGTACCCCGACGGTGACCTCCAAAGACTGTCCTTTGGGGATGGAAGCGTTGTAATCCAGGAAATCCCCTTCCAGCAGGCGGGAGACGATGCTGTATCCCTCCACCTCAAAGACGATATGCCGCTCTCCCAGGCGCAGGGTTACCTCTCCGCTGCCTCCGCCGATGAGCCGGGACACCTCCCCCAGCGTCTTTCCGGGGACAATGAAGCGGAAATCCTCATTCACCTCGATGGGTTCCCGGCGCAGCGCCAGGCGGTATCCATCCACCGACACCAGCGTAACCTTGCCTTGGGAGATGTCGAACAGCGAACCGGTATGTACCGGCTTGGCGTCCCCAACAGCCACGGCAAACAGCGTTTGATTGATCATATTCTGGAGCAGCTGCTGATCCATCGTCAGCGTCTGCAGGTCCGAAACGGTAGGAATTTCAGGATAGTCCTGGGCGTTCATGGCCAGAATGGTAAACTGGGAAGGGCCGCTGGAAATCTCTGTGAGCATCTTGTCGTCGCACTGCACCGAAATCTCCTCTCCCGACATCCGGCGCACCACATCAGAGAAAAACTTTGCGCCCAGCACAGCGCTGCCCTGTTGGGAAACCTTGGCGGGGATTTCGGTGGTGATACCAATATTCAGGTCATACCCTGCCACAAACAGACGGTCTCCTCTGGTTTGCAGCAGGATTCCTTCCAGCGCTGGGATGGTGGACTTGCCGCTGACGGCGCGGGAAACATTGGTGACAGCCTGTACCAGATCGTTTTTTGCGCAGATAAATTTCATATCCGATCACCTCTTTATGGAAACGTGAAAAGCCTCAAGCGGCTGTCAAAGGGGACAGCCCCCTTCCGTTTTACGTGAATTACATATACATCTATTATAGCACATTTTCGGGATTTCGTCAAAAAGAATATAGCGGATTCTGACGGCTTTTCTGACCTGAAAAGGAAAAAAGGAAGGCTTTGCGGAAGCCTTCCCAAATTGAGAATCCCGTTTTGGCCCATACAATTCTCAATGTGTGTGGAAGTGTGTGAACGGTTTGGGATGGGCGCAGGTAGCGCCGCCGCAGGATACAGCGAAACACCGCGCTTATCAGATAGAAAGAAAAGGATATGTATTTAGTAGTAGTAGTAGGGGGCGTGGATTTGTTGGAAAGGCTGATTTTTGGCTTGGCAAAAAGGAAAAATCGCGATTGCTCCCCCTGAAAAGAAAATGGAAAAAATGTGAAAAAGTGGAGAGTGGGTATGACCGCAAAATCTTTCCACCTGCGGAGATGTGGAAAGTGAAGGAAATGGGGAAAAGTCGGTGGGAAGCTGGGATGGCGGAGAATCCCCACACGCATAGAGGTGAAATGTGTGGAGTGGAAAAAAGATCGGGCGGTGGATATATTCGGTTTGAGAAGGAGAACGCCGCCGGGGACAAAAGAGATTTTGCACCATTCCACCGCGCATCTTCCACCAAAAGAGAGCGGGAAGAGAGACGGCGAAAAAAGGGACGGGTATGCTGCAAGAAAATACAGACCAAAGAAACAATATCCGTGATCACTTCCCGCCTTTTTCAGCTGGCAGGGAAAGGGGAGAAAAAATGCCGCAGTTTCTTTGCTGCGGCATTTTGATTCAGCATTAGCTGTCGCGTATGTTTTTGATGATGTCCTCGATCATAGCCCGGTATTTGGGGTCGGTTTGCATCTTTTGTTCCACCTGCTGGATGGCGTAGACAATGGTGGAGTGATCCCTGCCGCCAAACTCGCCGCCGATGGCCTGCATCGACATCTGGGTGATGTCCCGCACGATGTATACCGCCGCCTGCCGTGCATTGGAAATTTGAGCGGCCCGCTTGGTGGAGCGGATGTCCTGCGGGGTTACCGAACAGGTGCGGGCCACTTCGGCGATGATCCGTTCCACCGTCACCGGGACCGGCTGGTTGTCGTTGAGGATATCCCGGATGGCGTTTTGCGCCACCATGATGGAGGGGGGCGTGTTCATCGCCGTCTGGTAGGCTTTCAGTTTTTTTACCGCTCCTTCCAGCTGACGGATGTTGTTTTTCAGCCGGTTGGCAATATAATCCGCTACGTCGTCCGGCATGGTGATTCCCAGAAGTTCCGCCTTGCGCCGGATGATGGCCACGCGGGTTTCAAAGTCCGGCGGCTGGATATCCGCCAGCAAACCCCATTCAAAGCGGGTGCGCAGCCGTTCCTCCAGGGTTTTGATCTCTTTGGGCGGCCGGTCGGAGGTGAGCACAATCTGTTTGCCCGCCTGGTACAGGGAGTTGAAGGTGTGGAAGAATTCTTCCTGGGTGCTCTCCTTGCCGCCGATGAACTGGATATCGTCCACCAGCAGCACGTCCGCCATGCGGTATTTGTCGTGGAATTCCTGGGTGGTTTCCCGGGCAATGGCGTCAATCAGCTCGTTGGTGAAATCCTCTCCCCGGACATAGATGATGTTGGGCTTTTCCGCCTGCTGGCGCTGCTCGATCTCGTTGCCGATGGCCAGCAGCAGATGGGTTTTCCCCAGCCCAGAGCCGCCGTAGATGAACAGCGGGTTGTACGCTTTGGCGGGGTTGGAAGCCACCGCCATCGACGCGGCGTGGGCGAATTTGTTGGATGGCCCTACGATGAAGGTTGCGAAGGTGAAATCGTAGTCTCCTTCCCCTTCATGCTGCGGCTGTAGGGAGGGGGAAGGGTCCGAACTGCTCTTCTTCATCCCCTCTGGGGAGGCTGGGTTTTTGGTGTTCTTTTCGCAGACGACCTTGATGTCCACCGGAAACCCCAGCGTATTCTCGAACCCCACCGCCAGCTTGTCCTTGAGCTTGGTTTCGATGACGTTTTGAGAAAATTCGGATTTTGCATGGATGACGGCGGTTGAATAATTATTCTCAATGCTGTACAGCGTTGCTTCCTTCAGCCAGGTCTCGTAGGCGATCTGGGTAAACTGCCGGTTCTCGATGCAGTACTCACAGACTTTGTTGAAAATTTCCTGAAGAGACTCCATAAATGAACCTCCCGAACGATGGATAAATTGATTGTTGAAAACTATGTTAAATCTGTTGAATCAACGTGGATTCCACGTGAATTCACAGGATATCAACAATTGGTTTGATGGTTCATATTTTAGCATACACCACCGGGTATTGCAAGGTTTTCCACCGCCAAAATTGTATGATTGGAACGAATACATAACACAATCTGTCATTTTTTGTCTATCTTGTGCCGTGGGAAAGGGATGCTGTGGGGAGACGGATTGGGTTTTTTTGCTGTTTTTTTCGAAGAGACGCCGCTTTTTTTGAAATTAAAGATTGCAAAACAAGTAAAAATCGGGTACAATACTTATTGTATGCGGAGAAACCCCGCATCTGGTGGTATTGTACCACCGCCTGTGACACGGTTATCCTGAAAGGAGGGTATATGAGAAATGCTGAGAACTTACCAGCCTAAGAAGATCCAGAGAAAGAAAGAGCATGGCTTCCGCAAGAGAATGGCGACCAAAAACGGCCGCAAAGTTTTGGCCCGCAGAAGAGCCAAAGGTAGAGCGCGTCTGACGCACTGATGACAGGGGGAACCCGGTCCAAGATGGGTGCGAAAACCATATGGTACGAACAGTGAATACCGCTTTTGAATCCGTCAGTCAGATGGATTGAGATCCAAAGGGGGTATTCACTTGCTCTATCATTGGCAAGTTTTGATTGGCTGTATCATCGCGACGATTACCTATTATAATAAGTAGCGATTGTGTTTGGGTCATATGTGATGTGAGATGAGGTTGCGAATGCTGCACACAGTTGTAATCAAGGAGAATCATATCTTTCGAAGGCTGTATCATCGCGGAAAATATCAGGCGCATCCGCTGTTGGTAACCTATGCCTTGAAAAACCGTCTCCCCGTCAACCGCTTTGGCATCACGGCCAGCAAGAAGATCGGGGGAGCTGTGGAGCGCAACAGGGCCAAACGGGTGATTCGGGCGGCCTACCGTCAGTTGGAGCCTCAGCTGCCGTTGGGGTGGGACATCATATTTGTGGCCCGCACCAGGACAACCTGCGTCAAGATGGACGAGGTTGCCGCAGTGATGCGCAGGCAATTGGCGCATTTGATGAAATGAAACAGGTTTTGCTTTGGGTGATTCGATTTTATCGGAAGTGGATTTCGCCCATGAAGGTTCCCTGCTGCCGGTTTTATCCCACCTGCTCCCGCTATGCGCTGGAGTCGGTAGAGCGGTTTGGCGCTGTGCGGGGAAGTATTTTGGCTTTGTGGCGTATTTTGCGCTGCAATCCCTGGAATCTGGGGGGAATTGACCCGGTCCCTCGGTGCTGGAGGGATGCGTTCCGGGGAAAGAAGGGGAAAAAGAGCGCTGGATAAGATCGGTCTTTTCCGGATAAGCGCCTCCCTATATTTGTTTTAAAAAACTTTAATATCTGATTGGCCGGATTACGGCAGATGGGACGTCGTTATGGGAGTTATTAGTGAAATCATCGGTTGGCCTCTCGGCTGGGTCATGTGGCTGTGCTATAAGATACTGAGCAACTACGGTTTTGCTCTGATTTTCTTCACACTGATCACCAAAATCCTGTTGTTCCCCATGACCCTCAAACAGCAAAAATCCAGCATCAAGATGGCGATGGTGAAGCCTAAGCTGGATAACATTCAGAAAAAATATGCAAACAACAAAGAAAAACTCAATGAGGAAATGATGAAGCTCTACCAGGAGGAAGGGTACAACCCCATGAGCGGGTGCCTTCCCTTGTTGATTCAGTTCCCCATTCTGTTTGGTTTGATCAACGTTGTGTATAATCCTTTGACCCACATTGTCCGCCTGTCCAAGGAGGTTATCTCCCAGGGACAGCAGATTGCCCAGGGGATCGAGGGAATTGTGGTATCCCCGGCGATGCCGCAGATGAGTATGATCCAGGGGGTTCAGCTCAAGCCGGAACTCTTCAGCTCTCTGCTGACTCCGGAACAGATTGTGGATATCACCAATCTGGATATGACCTTTTTGGGAATTGACCTGAGCGCCATTCCCACCTTCGCGGTGAATATCCTGTTGCTGATTCCCATTCTTTCAGGACTCACCTCCTTCCTGCTGTCGATTCAGTCGATGAAGCAGACCGCAGCCACCACCTCGGGGGATGCAGGCAACTCGATGAAAACGATGATGTATATCATGCCGCTTTTCTCTGTTTTCTTCTGCTTCCAGGTACCGGCCGGCGTTGGCCTTTACTGGGTGATCTCCAACGTGTTCTCTTATCTCCAGACGATGTATCTCAATAAGAAGTACAATCCTCAGGAGATGGCGGAAAAGATCAAGGCGGAACAGCTGGCTGCGGCGGAGAAGGAACGCCAGGAGCGGCTGGAGAACCGCAAGAAGGCCCGTCAGGAGCTGGCGGATTATCAGGCGGAGGCAGAAGCGGCTGAGAAAGCTGCCAAGAACCGCAAAAACAAAAACACCGAAATCGAACAACCCAAAGCCCCCGATGAGGAGACGCTCCAGAAGGCAATGACGGCCAAGGAGATCAACCGCAGAAAATTGGCGGCGGCCCGCAAACGGGATGCGGAAAAATATGGTGAGGAGTACGTTGAGGTTACAGACGACGATCTGAAATAAAGGCGTCGATTGGGAGGTGTTATTCTTGATTAAGGAACAGATTGAAACAGGAAAAACGGTAGATCTGGCACTGGAAGAAGCCTGCAAAAAGCTGGGGATTTCCAAAGAAGATGCGCAGTATGAGATTTTGGAGATGCCCAAGAAAGGTTTCCTGGGATTTGGCGCTACCCCTGCAAAGGTCCGGGTATATATCGAGTACACCAAGTCCGGGCGGGCCGTGGAGTATCTTCATCAGGTGATGGGCGCCATGGGATTTCCCGACGTCTCCATCGAGGTGAAGGAGGAGGAAAACGGGGCCGTTTTGACCCTCTCCGGGGAAGGCCTGGGGGTAATCATCGGGCGTCGGGGAGAGACGCTGGATGCGCTGCAATATCTTGCCGGCCTGGTGGCCAACAAGATGGAAGGGGAGTACTACCGTATCACGTTGGACAGCGGCAACTATCGTGAAAAACGGGAAAAGACGCTGGAAGCGCTGGCCAAAAAGCTGGCCCTCAACGCGGTAAAGACCGGAAAATCCAGCACCCTGGAGCCGATGAATCCCTATGAGCGCAGGATCATCCATGCCGCGGTGCAGCAGGTACAGGGAGCTACCTCCACCTCCATCGGGGACGAGCCCAACCGCCGGATTGTAATCAGTTCCACGGTGCCGCAGCCGCGCCGTTCGTCGTCCCGTTCGTCCAGATCCTCCCGGGGAGGACGGTACAACAATTCCCGCTATGAGGGTGGGAGACGTTCTCGGGAGGAAAGCAAGGGCGTAACCACTGATACGCCGGTTGCCGAGTCGGTGGATTCGGAGCAGTCCTATTCTGCGCCAGCGCCAGCCTCTGTGGCCGAAAATACGGCGCCGTCTGCTCCCAAGGCTAAGGTTCAGGATGGAGCGGATCAGCCGCTGTACTCCAAGATTGAAATTTAATTGGGAATCGGGGCGCCTCAAAACGGTTCAGGGAATTGTTTTGAGGCGCTTTTTCTTTTCCAATTTTGGTATATTTTATAAGATTATTACTGAATGTATATAAACTGCCGGGTCAAAGCTGTATTTTCCGGCGGAGGATCCATGTCCTGAACAGGGAGGGGACGATTGAATGTGGGAGAATGATACCATAGCGGCCATATCCACCCCGTTGGCCGCCGGAGGGATCGGAGTGATTCGGATATCCGGTCCCAAGGCGTTGGAGGTAGGGGACAAGATATTTGTACCGATAAGCGGCAAACCCCTTTGGCAGCATAAAGGCTACACCTGCGCTTTCGGCTATGTCACCGATGGCGCGGAGAAGCTGGACGAGGCGGTGGCCTCGGTATTTCGCGCGCCCAAAAGCTACACCGGGGAGGACGTGGTGGAGCTGAGCTGTCACGGCGGGGTGTTTTTGCTGGAGCGGGTACTGCAAAGCGCCCTGCGCCATGGGGCGGTGCTGGCAGGCCCGGGGGAATTCACCAAGCGGGCGTTTGTCAACGGAAAGATGGATTTGACCCAGGCGGAGGCGGTGATGGATCTGATCCGTGCCGATTCGGACAACGGCGTCCGGGCAGCCCTGGCGGGACATGAGGGACATCTGACCCAGGAGAGCGGTCGGCTGTCCCGGCAGCTGGTGGAGATTGCAGGACATTTGGCCGCCTGGGTGGACTATCCGGAGGAGGATATCGAAGACATCACGGCATCTCAGTTGTGCAGCCAGGTGGAGGAGACGCTTCATGCGCTGCAAGGGCTGCTGCGCTCCTATGGCAGTGGTCGGATGATACGGGAAGGGATCACCGCGGCCATTGTGGGGCGTCCCAATGTGGGAAAATCCACCCTGATGAATCTGCTGGCCCGATACCAGCGCAGTATCGTCACCGACATCCCCGGAACCACCCGGGATGTGGTGGAGGACAGCATCCGCATCGGCGGATATATCCTTCGCCTGGCAGATACGGCCGGACTGCGGGAAACAAAGGATCAGGTGGAGGCCATGGGGGTGGCGCTGAGCCGTCAGCGGCTGGAGAGCAGCGATCTGGTGCTGGCGGTGTTTGACATCTCCCACGGGTTGGAGCAGGAGGATTTTGATCTTTTGGAGCAGCTGCGGGGACGCACCGCCATTGCGGTGTGCAACAAGAGCGATCTGTCCCAGTCTCAGCAGTTTCAGCAGCAGCTTTCACAGCTTAAGGAATATCTGCCCTATGCCGTTGTAATGTCTGCCAAGAATGGGGATGGCCTGGAAGAGCTGGAACGGCTGATCCCTCAGGTGTTGGGGCTCAGCCGGGTGGATCCCTCTGCGGCGATGGTGGCCAATGAGCGGCAAAGACAGTGCGTCATCCGCGCTGTGACGGCTCTGGAGCAGGCCCGGCAGGCAATTTTGGACGGGGTTACCTGGGATGCGGTGGCGGTATGTGTGGATGACGCCATCGGCGCGCTGATGGAGATGGATGGCAAGAGCGTTTCGGAAGAGGTTGTGGCCAATGTATTCGCCCGGTTCTGTGTGGGCAAATGATGCAAATGGATTTGGAGGAATGTGAAATGGAATATCTTGCCGGGAGCTTTGATGTGGCGGTGATCGGCGCAGGCCATGCCGGGGTGGAGGCAGCGTTGGCGGCGGCGCGTTTGGGCGCCAGCACGGTGCTTTTTACCATCTCGCTGGATGGAATCGCCAATATGCCCTGCAATCCGTCCATCGGNNCGGGAGATCGACGCCCTGGGCGGACAGATGGGGCTGGCGGCGGACGCCACCTTCCTGCAAAGCCGTATGCTCAACCGGGGAAAAGGGCCGGCGGTACATAGCCTGCGGGTGCAGAGCGACCGCCGCAAATACCATGCCTATATGAAACATATTTTGGAAACCACCCCCAATTTGGTGGTGAAGCAAGGGGAAATTGTGGCGGTGCGGGCCGACGAAAATGGAAATATTTGCCAGGTTGTCACCCGTCTGGAGGCGGTATACCAGGTAAAAACGGCGATCCTGGCCACCGGAACCTATCTCAAGGGCCGGATCTATGTGGGCGAGGTTTCCTATGAGGGGGGACCGGACTCGATGCAGGCAGCCAACCTGCTCTCCCAGAGCCTGCGGGAGCTGGGCATTACCCTGCGCCGGTTTAAGACCGGTACCCCGGCCCGGGCGCTGCGCTCCAGCATCGATTTTTCCAAACTGGAAGCCCAACCGGGGGATGAGGAGATCACCCCCTTCTCCTTCATGACCCAGGGAGAGCTGAAAAACAAGGTGGTTTGCCACATCGCTTATACCAACGAGGAAACCCATCGGGTAATCCGGGAAAATCTGCACCGCTCTCCCCTGTATGGGGGAAAGATCGAAGGGGTAGGTCCCCGGTACTGCCCCAGCATTGAGGATAAGGTGGTGCGGTTTGCGGAGAAAAACCGGCATCAGACCTTTGTGGAACCCATGGGGGAGGATACCGAGGAGATGTATTTGCAGGGGCTTTCCTCCTCGCTGCCGCTGGAGGTACAGGAGGCGTTTTACCATACCATCCAAGGATTTGAGCATATCCAGATTATGCGCAACGCCTACGCCATTGAATACGACTGCTGTGATCCGCTGGAGCTCAAGCCGTCGCTGGAGTTTAAGCAGGTGGGAGGGCTTTACGGCGCCGGACAGTTTAACGGGACTTCCGGCTATGAGGAAGCTGCCGCCCAAGGGTTGGTGGCGGGCATCAATGCCGCCCGCCAGGTACAGGGTTTGCCTCCGGTGATCTTTCCCCGAAGCGGTTCCTACATTGGAACCCTCATCGACGATCTGGTGACCAAGGGGTGCAGCGATCCTTACCGGATGATGACCTCCCGCAGCGAATACCGGTTGCTGCTGCGCCAGGACAACGCCGATCTGCGGTTGACCCCTCTGGGGCATGAGATTGGACTGGTGACCCAGCAGCGCTGGGAACGGTTCTGCCGCAAAAAACAGCAGAAGGAACAGGAGATGCAGCGGCTGCAAAAGACGGTGATCCCCCCGTCCCAGGCGCTCAACGATATGCTTGTTTCACGTGAAACGGCGCCGGTTGTGTCGGGGGTCAAATTTGCGGAACTGCTTCGGCGTCCCCAGCTGGGATACTATGATATCCTTCCCTTCGATGAGAGTATGGCTGGGGCTGCGCCGCTGCCCCGGGATGTGGTGGAGCAGGCGGAGATCGAGATCAAATACGAGGGATATATCAAAAAACAGATGGCGCAGGTGGAGCAGATGAAGCGGCTGGAAAGCCATCTGCTGCCCCAGCAGCTGGATTACCGGCAGATTTCCGGCCTGCGTCTGGAAGCCCAGGAGAAGCTCAATAAGGTCCGTCCCATCAATTTGGGACAGGCATCCCGGATATCCGGGGTGAGCCCGGCGGATATCTCGGTGCTGGTGATCTGGCTGGAGCAGCAGCGCCATCTGAACTTGACCGGAACGGAGAAGGAGGAAAACGGCGATGGGAATTGATACTGTGCGGTTACAGGCCTTGTCTCAGCAATATGGAATCCTGCTGGGGGAGGAGATGCTGCGGCAGTTTTCTCTCTATGGGGAGATGCTTCAGCAGTGGAACCGAAAGATGAATCTCACCGCCATTGTGGATGACGAGGGGATATTGGTCAAGCATTTCCTGGATAGCCTGCTGCTGCTGAACGCCTTAAAACGCAGAGGGATGGATCTCTCCATGGTGAAACTCATCGATGTGGGCACAGGAGCGGGATTTCCAGGGGTACCCTTTCGGATTGCCCAGCCTGGGACCGAGCTGACGCTGTTGGATGGGCTCAATAAGCGGATCACCTTCCTCAAAGAGCTGTGCAGCAGCCTTGGGATCCATTGTCTGGCGGTACATGGCCGGGCGGAGGAGCTGGGGCGCAAGGAACAGTTCCGGGAGCAGTATGATATCGCTACAGCCAGGGCAGTATCGGATCTTCGGGAGCTGAGCGAGTACTGTCTGCCGTTTGTAAAGGTTGGAGGGTATTTCGCGGCACTGAAAGGGTATGATGTGGAGGAGGAGCTGAAAGGAGCCTCCAAAGCGATTGGGCTGTTGGGCGGCAAAACGGTGGCGGTGGAAAAATACGTCCTCCCCGACGGCAGCCGGCGTTCCATTGTCTGCATCCAAAAAATATCGCAAACCTCCCCGAAATATCCCAGACCATCCGCAAAAATGGCCAAAACGCCGCTGATGTAACAGCATTTCCCAGCGGATCCCGGCAGATGCCGGCGAATCATGCGATGGAAAGAAATGGAAATTTGGAATATTCTATGTTACAATAGGGCTGTGGAAAGGACAAGCGCTTTTCCACAGTCCTTTCTCTATAGAGAGAAGGGAATATGTCCTCCATCTGCGGACAGGTTGGGTGGAAAAGTATCCCCAGCCACCCGGTGGAAAAAGGAGTCAACCGAGAGACGACGGAATTGACAGAAGGGAAGTGGAAAAGCTGTGGGATGGTTTGCAAAAGAAAAGATGGTCAATCGTGTGTATGCCGTTCCCGTATCGTCCATCCATCCGAACCCGGATCAACCGCGGCGGATTTTCGAGAAGGACGAACTGCTGGCCCTTTCTGCCAGCATCGCCGAAAATGGGCTGTTGCAGCCCATTTCTCTGATGCGGGAGGAAAACGGAAGTTATCGGATCATTGCCGGTGAGCGCCGCTTTTTGGCCTGCAAAATGCTGGGGATGGAGGAGATCCCCGCCATCGTCTGTTCTGTGGGACAGGGGGATGCGGCGGTATTGGCGCTGATTGAAAATATCCAGCGAAGCAACCTCAACTATCTGGAGGAAGCTGCCGCCATCGCCAAACTGATGGAAAAGCTCTCGCTGACCCAGGAGCAGATGGCCAAACGATTGGGCCGTTCCCAATCCGCAGTGGCCAACAAACTTCGTCTGCTGCGTCTTTCCCCGGAGGTACAGGCTTTTTTGTTGGAGAAAGGCTTATCGGAACGCCATGCCCGGGCGCTGCTGCGATTGCCGGAGGAACAGATTGCCCCGGCGGCCAGCGCCATGGCGGAACAATCGATGAACGTAGCCCAGGCGGAGCGGTATGTGGAGAGCCTTTTGCAGCCTTTGGAGATACTTCCGCCGGAGAAATCCGACGATGGTTCTGCCAAGGGAAAGAAGATCCTGGTGGTCAAGGATATCCGGATTTTCACCAACACCATCCACAGAGCCATCGAGACGATGAAGGATGCGGGAATTGCGGCGTACACCGAAAAGGTGGAGCACGAGGATTATCTGGAATATGTGGTGCGCATTCCCAAATCGGTGGCATATCGAAGGAAATCCTCCTGATGGTTTTCCCAAATGGTCACAGAGGAAACGGCATACGGCCGTTTCCTTTGATGATACACATTCCCTGCCGAATCCTTATCCCCCTTGGAAAGGCGGCGCCGCAGGGCGCTGTCTTTGGAAGAACCGCTTCAGATGTTGCTGGGGCGGTTTTTTCTTTTCCCCTTCGATTCCAACCGCAAAATCCCCCTCTTTTCGTTTCACGTGAAACAAATCCTCTTTTTTTGTAGAAACGTTTGTGCTATAATAAACCCAACGTATCCATATTGGGATATGCCGCAGTGGAAAATCAAGGATGGTTCTATTGTGGCGGCGTGACACGCAAAGCGACGGTTGTTGGCGCAATGTGCAGCCCAAGACGGCAAAGCCGGCCCATCTCTTCGCCATTTCAAACGGAGTGACAGTGGGAGATGGGTGTCAGTAGGGCTTGGAATGGGAAGATTTTGCCGGTGAGAGACACAGCGGAAAGGAATGTATGGCGTTATGGGGAAGATCATTGCGTTTGCAAATCAAAAAGGAGGCGTGGGAAAAACCACGTCGGCGGTGAGCGTAGCCGCCTGTTTGGGAGCCCGGGGCAAGAAGGTGCTTTTGGTGGACATCGATCCCCAGGGAAACGCCACCAGCGGGTTTGGGATCAATAAGCGGTCGGTCTCCTATTCTACCTATGACCTTTTGGTGTCGGACGAGGTGACCACCCAGCAGGTGGTGATGAAAACCGAATTCAACAACGTGGATATCCTTCCCTCCAATATGCAGCTGGCAGGCGCGGAGATAGAGCTGGTGGATTTGGAGAACCGTACCAGCCGTCTCAAACAAGCTTTGCTGGCGGTGAAGGGAGCGTATGATTATATCATCATCGATTGTCCGCCTTCTTTGGGGCTGATTACCCTCAACGCCTTGACCGCTTGTCAGAGTATTTTGATCCCAATCCAATGTGAGTACTATGCGTTGGAAGGGCTTTCCCAGCTGATGGCGACGGTCCGGCAGGTAAAGCGCCTGTATAATCCGGAGATCGAGATCGAAGGGGTTCTGCTGACCATGTATGACGGGCGGCTGAATCTGACGTTACAGGTGGTGGATGAGGTGAAAAAATATTTTCCCAAAAAGGTGTTCAAGACGGTGATTCCCCGTAACGTGAAGCTTTCGGAAGCTCCCAGCTATGGGCAGCCGATCTACTATTACGACCGTTATTCTAAGGGGTCTATCTGTTATGGTGAACTGGTCAAGGAGATACTGAAGAACAATCAGGAGGTTTGACGGTGGCGAAAGCAAGAAAAGGCGGTCTGGGCAAAGGACTGGATGCACTGTTTATCGACAACAATACCGGCGACGGAGGGACGGTGACCCTCCGTGTCTCAGAGATTGAACCCAATCGCGATCAGCCCAGACGGTATTTTGATGAGAGCGCATTGGCGGAGCTGGCGGATTCCATCCGGCAGCACGGGGTGCTGCAACCATTGGTGGTGCGCCCGCTGGCAGGCGGCGGATATCAGATTATCGCCGGGGAGCGCCGTTGGCGCGCCTGCCGGATGGCTGGTGTCTCGGAGGTGCCGGCTGTTGTCCGGGAGATGACCGATGTTGAAGCGATGGAGATTGCGCTGATTGAAAATTTGCAGCGGGAAGATCTGAACATCATGGAGGAAGCGGCGGGATACCGCACTTTGATGGAAGAACACGGCATGACCCAGGATCAGGTGGCTTCCCGGGTGGGAAAATCCCGTCCGGTGGTTGCCAATGCCTTGCGGCTGCTGAATCTTCCCCAGGAGGTGGCCCAGATGGTTCGGGAAGGGCGGTTGTCGGCTGGCCATGCCAGAGCGCTGCTTTCCATCGGGGATGCTTCGCTGCAAAAGGAGATTGCGGCGCGGGCGGCGGAGGGAGCGGTAACCGTTCGGGACATTGAGAGGATGGGAAAGAGCGCCAAAGCGCAGCAATCGGAGGACCATTTGGCCGGAGAACAACAGGCGCTGGCGCAGGCCCGTACGCAGGATTCCTTCTATCGGGAGGTGGAGCTGGCGTTGACCCAGGAGTTGGGCAGAAAGGCAACGGTACATCTCTCCAGAGGAAAAGGAATGCTGCAGTTGGAATTCTATTCCAAGGAGGATCTGCAAAATCTGGTGCGGATGCTCCAGGGGACGGATGGGGAATGACGTCGAAAGACTGTTTCATGTGAAACATTTTGGGGAATCGGCCCGCACCCAGCCAATCCGGTTTGACGGATAGGCCGGGAGAAACGGGGAAAGATAGAATCAGACAAAAGGAGCGGGGAAATATGGGGCTTTCGGAAGATCGCAGCAGTTATCAAAAGACAATCTATGTGCCATATCCGGAATGCGATTGGCATAACGAGTGGAAAATTTCCTATCTGATGCGCTGTGTCCAGCAGATTGCGTCGGATCAGCTGGACGCGATGGATTTGAATTTCCATAAGCTGTATCAGCAGGGGATGGTATTTTTGCTTTCCCGAGAGCAGGTAATCCTTCATCGCGCCATCCTTGCGGGGGAAGCATTGACGGTGACCACCTGGCCGGTACAGCCCAAGGGGGCGCAGTTCCGGCGTACCGTTTCTTTTACCGATGAAAAGGGATGCCGTGCGGCTAGTGTATACACCTCCTGGACGCTGGTGGATCCGGTGGCGCACAAAATTCATCGTCCCTCGGCTTTTCCTTATACGCTGACGCTGCGGGAGCTGACCGAGCCGGGAGAACAGGGAATCGCCAATCTGCGGGCGGTTCAGGCGGAACAGACGGTGGAGGGGATCCCGCTGGATGTCCGCTATTCCAACACCGATTGCAATGGACATCTGAACAATGCGGTATATGGGGATTTGGTGCTGGACTGTATCCCTGAGGAAGTACTTCGGGAGCAGCGGCCCTGTGAGTTTTTCATTCATTATATCAAGGAAGCCAAGATTGGTTCCCGGGTGTGTACCTCTATCGGGAAAGTGGAAAATAATGGATGGAGCGTTGCGGGAACGGTACAGCAGGAGAGCTGTTTTGAGGCGCACCTGTTTTTCACTCCACGGCCGGGGCAAAAAGACTAAATTCTCAAAATTTTTTCAAAAAAACTGTTGACAAACCGAATGCTATGTATTATAATGATAAACGCGCTGAGACGAGGAGATCCCTGTCAGCGAGTATATGGCGGCATAGCTCAGTTGGCTAGAGCATTCGGTTCATACCCGAAGTGTCACCGGTTCGAATCCAGTTGCCGCTACCAAAAAAACAATCCCGTGTTTTCGGGTTTTTATAAATAGGATTCCGCGGCCCGTTGGTCAAGCGGTTAAGACACCGCCCTTTCACGGCGGTAACGCGGGTTCGATTCCCGCACGGGTCACCAAAAAAGGAAAAGCATCTGCTTCTGAGCAGATGCTTTTTTGTTTGCTTTTTTTCGGGAAAATTGTCAAGAAATCAGGAACAATTAGATATTTAGCTAAACATTGAATGATTTGGTGTTATATTGTGTTCTGTGGGAAAGGATTCACAGCGATTGGCCGCGTATCCGGCGCAGATAGTCTATGACCTGCTGGTACTCCTGCTCAGGGAAAGGATAGCCCAAGCGTTGGGCGGTTACCGTTCCAATCTGATGAAACAGCTCCATCATCTCCAGCAGCGCCTGCCAGGTGCGGTTTATATCGATGTCCGGAAAGGTGGAAAGGTACCGCTGCCAGATTTCCGGTTCCAAAAACCGGGGAAGATACTTGCCTGCTTTGCCGATGGAAACGGAAAAATTGGTTTTGGTTCCCACATAGTATCCCAGAAGGGTGAGGGCGGCGCTGCGCAGGTAGTCTTCCAGACAGTGCCTGGCGAAGGTGACCTCCCCGCGGGCCAACCCTTTGGCCACATAGGTGGATACCCACATCAGCTCGTTGCAGCAGCCATAAAACCGTCCGGCGGAGGGCTTTTGTACCCAGTAATCCCTGTCGCTTTGGGGTGGCAGCGGTGGGATGATCCCATCCTTGTCCAACAGCAAGACGGTTTCGGAGTCGGCGGTAAGCTGGGGGATCATCTCAGGAAGGGCAAAACAGAAATCAATCCGGTTTACATCTGTAAATTGGACCAGATAATGAAAGTATTTCCCGCGCAAGGGATCTTCCTCAGGGGTGAAAAGTGTCTCATCGTCGGGGGTTTGCAGGATCACCGGTTCCCCAAAGAAGGGAAGCCAGTCTCTGTTTTCCACAAACGGGGAAAGGGCAGAGACAAAGTAAACGATGTCAAAATCCTGATACCGGTCTTTCGGCGCGTTGGGATTGGCCCGGGACCCATTCATCGTCACGGCCCGGATCAGGGGCTGCTGACGGGCAAAGGAAAGGATCAGCGAAAGCATCTGCTGCTCGCTTCGCTGTTGGATCTGCTCAGACATAACGGTTCCTCCTTGTATCTGGTTTACCAGCCGCACAGATGGTTTCGCCGCATGGCGCCGAAGATATGCTGCCGGATGTTGGGAATCTGCTGTTGCTGCTGGGAGAGCCACTCTTTGGCCCACTGCCGGGAGGAAAGCCCGTCGTTGGGGCATCCCAGATCCACAGTAGGCAGCTGCAGTTCCAGAGCCGCTTTTTGAATTTCCCATTCCCGGGCAAAAATCATGGGACGGATGACCTGGATTGGCCGGCGCTGTTGCGCCTGGGCGGACTGAGGACGGATGCCGGTATCGGGTTCCCGATAGTCGGTGACGGGGCTGAAGCAATACAGCCGGCCTTCCAGCAAAAGATTCATCACGAAGGTTTCCAGCGCATCGTCCTGATGGTGTCCCAGGGCCAGCTTGTTGCAGCCCAGCTGCTGCGCCATCCCGGTCAATGCGCCCCGGCGCATTCGGGAGCAGAGGGAACAGGGATTTTCCTCCCTGCGCAGCTCAAAAACCACCGAACCGATATCGGTTTGGATGGGATAAAAAGGGATATCCCGCTGCTGGCAGAACTGCGCGATGGAGGAAAGCTGTGCGGCGGCGCCAAGGAACTGAGGATCTACAGTGAGGGCAACCAGGGTGAAGGGGATTTCCAGGAAACTTTTTAGGCGCCACATCGCGCACAGCAGAGCCATGGAATCCTTTCCGCCGCTGACGCCGACAGCCACCTTATCCCCCGGGGAAAGCATATGATACTCGTTGATTGCGCGGCGCATATCTCCTAACAGCCGCTGAAAATGACGGGATGAGCTAGCGATGAAAATTCCTCCTTTGTTTTTCTTTTTCTTATTATAGGAAGCGGCGTCGTTTTTTTCAATGGAATCCGGATATGGATGACCCCAAAAAAGTGAAATGAAGATTGCGAACGGGAGAGATATCTATAGAAAACAGGAGATATCGGGAGAATCGTCTGATCTAAATTAAAAAATTCAAATTTGCACTTGACAATCCAAAAGAAACTGATATAATGTTATTTGCTTGTTGATGGAAGATCTGCGCCCGTTAACAGATGCTTCCTTTACAATCATTCATTACGAAAGCTGTTTGAGATACAGAAAATCAGGAGGTTTTGTTATGTCGACCTATATGCCGAAAGCTGGCGAGATCAGCCGCAAATGGTATGTTATTGATGCTGCTGACAAACCTCTGGGCCGTGTTGCTGCTGCTGCTGCGCACATCCTGAGAGGTAAACACAAAGTGACTTTTGCTCCCCATGCGGATTGCGGAGACCATGTAATCATCATCAATGCCGATAAGGCGATCCTCACCGGCAAAAAGCTGGAGGACAAGTATTATCGTTATCATACCGGTTGGTTCGGTGGTCTGAAAGAAGTACAGTATAAGTCTCTGATGGCCAACAATCCTGAGAAGGCTATGATGCTGGCGATCAAGGGAATGCTTCCCGGCAGCTCTCTGGGCCGCACCCAGCTGACCAGAGTCCGCATCTACAAAGGCGCTGAGCACGCCCATGCCGCACAGCAGCCCGAAGTTTGGGAACTGTAATTTGATTTGGAAGGAGGACCAATCCTATGTACGATAAGAAACCTTATTTTTATGGCACCGGCAGAAGAAAACACTCTGTTGCCAGAGTGAGACTGTATGCTGGCAGCGGCAACATCACCGTCAATGGCAGAAGCATTGACGATTATTTTGGCCTGGAAACCCTGAAGCTGATCGTTCGTCAGCCCCTGGAGCTGACCGAGAGCACCGGTAAGTTCGACATCGTCTGCACCGTAGCTGGCGGCGGCGTTTCCGGACAGGCTGGCGCAATCCGTCACGGCATCTCCCGTGCTCTGCTGCAGACCGGCGACGAGATCCGTCCCATCCTGAAGAAAGCTGGTTTCCTGACCCGCGATCCTCGTATGAAAGAGCGTAAGAAGTACGGCCTCAAGGCTGCCCGTCGCGCTCCCCAGTTCAGCAAGAGATAATTACAACACAATCAAAAAGCCTGTATTCATGCGTTTTTTCGCCTGTTTACAGGCTTTTTTCTATGCTCAAAACTCCAAAAAATCAACAGAAAATCAACAGAGGGCAAAAAACCGCCGGGGCTTAGTGCTGAATGGTGGCTTTGTCGATCTCACAATAATTGATTGTGGTTAGCCGGGAAGACAAAATATTTCTAACCATTTTTATTGTCTTTTTTGTCTGTTGATTTTACACATAGACAGATAGACGAATAGACGCAAAAGACAACCCTATCGAGAAAAGACATTTTAGACGGAAAAGACAGTAAAGACAATAAAGACACACATCTACATTACAGATAATCGTCTAAAATTCTTTTTTCGTGTAAATGCAACCCCATGAGCGCAAGGAATAGGCAAGAAAGCAACCTCGGTGGCTCTGTATTGTGTTTTACCTGTTGTCCAATATCACAGAACACACCCAAAACAAAAAGCCTGTGTAGCGGCTCTGTGTGTCCTTTCTCGTGCTCTGGATAATTCCAGATCATCGCCGGACTGTGCGGCGGCAGACAGCGAAAGAAAAAACCACCCGGACGAATCCGGGCGGCTCTCGCTTATTACTGTTACTGGTCTAAATCATCTAACCATTTTTTTACTTGTTCAATGTTCATCGGGGCGGGAGCGGCGGCGCAATTTGTGTCAATGTCTACCAACACATAACCACCTTTTCCATCTTTGCGAATTGTCATATTATAGGCTTTTGCCCGTGTTTTCAGTTTGTCGATTGTCATTGTACTACCTCCAATTTTTTATTTATTCATTTTCAAAAGCTCCGCAAGGACAACGAACGGAAAAATCAATAAGCATACCCAAAACAACATTTATCTTACCTCCTGCGCTCTTGCGTCTGCTATCGTGCAATATAGATCATCTGCCATTCTGGCGGCAACCTGTAGGGCATAGGGCATTTCTTGCATTGCCTGTCTATTGTCTCCATCAGCGGCACTAAGTACCGTCAAAAGGGCTTTCAATTCGAGGGCGGTTTCTTCCAAATGCAAAATACTGTTCATGTGTGGTTATCTCCTTTTATCTTATGCGTGTTTTTGATTGTTGTAAATAGCTTCTGCCAAAACTTCATTGGCTCGCCGTTGGGCTTCTTCGTTGGCGTGGCTGTAAACATTGAGCGTTATAGAGGGTTCAGAATGTCCCAACTTTTCGCTAATGCTTACAATGTCCGCTCCATTGGCTATGCTAAGTGTAGCCATGGTGTGACGTAGGGCGTGGGGGTGAATCCCCGGCAAATTGTATTTCTTTCCGAACCGGGTTAAATAGGAGGTTGGCGCTTGCGGATTCATCATTTTTCCGTTATCCTGTGTAAAACAGAACCCGTTTAGCGGTATGCCTTGCCCGAAATGCAAAAGCGCCTGTTGCCGTTTCCATTCTGCCAATACTGTTAAAACGGGACGATTTAGGTAGATCACCCTGTTTTTTCTGTTTTTCGTGGTACTGATGTAAGTACCTTTCCCGGCGGTGTATTGGGCATTTCGGCAAATGTTGACTTTGCCCGTTTTGAAATCAATTTCTTCCCATCGCAAGCCCACGATTTCACCACGGCGGCAACCGCTATCAATGGCAAACATGATTAACGCTTTCCACTTTAGCGGCTCATTGTTCAGACAATCCATAATATAGGCAATTTCGCTTTCGCTATATGCGATAGCTTCTTTCGGCGTTTCGTCTTTCCGTGGCTTTGGGCGCTTCATTTTCTGCATGGGGCTAACTTCAATAACTTCATTTTCAACGGCATTTGCAAAAAGAGCGTGTAAAACAATATAATGTTTCAATATTGTTTTGTGGGCTAACGGATTGCCGTTAAAATCGTTTGTACCGTTTGTCTGTAGATCGGTAATGTATTTTTTGACAGATAGAAAATCTATGTCTTCCAGCTTCATATCACCAAATACAACAGCGGCTTTCCGTAATACAATTCGGTAATTTTCCAATGTACCGGGAGCGTATACGGTGGATTTTTCCTTGATGAATTGGGACGCATAAGCGTTAAAGGTGGGCTTGCGTTCTTGCTCTGCCTGTTCCCGCTTTGCCTGTTCGATCTGCTCAACCGCAAGGGCTTTTTCCTGTTCCTTGGTGAGTATCTCCCCACGCTTACAGGCGGCTTCAAATTCGCCCATGAAGCGGATTAAATCACGCTCAACGGCTTTTTTGCTCCACCCGGTGGGCGGGGTGTATGTGGTAGTGAATGGGGTTAATTGCTTGCCTGTGAGCTTGTCCCGTCCTCTTGAGACCTTTATTTGATAGCTTACAATTTCCCCGGCTTTGTTCTTTCGTGCGGTATAACTTGCCATTGTTTCGGCTCCTTTCTTGAAATTTGGGAGCGGATATAGTAAAGTAATACCGTACCCGCTCCGGGTATATAGCTCTTAATCTCTCTTGCTGTGGCGGCGGTTAGATCAAGGGCTATTTTTTATGCAAATGTAAAACGGCGTGTTTCTGTGGTTTTGGTGTAGGCTGTAGCCACATCGGGCAAAGCCTTTTTTAATGCCGTTGTATCAATACGAGAGCTTGTAACGGTTTTGTATGTGGCTTTGTGCTCGTCCCCGGTAATGGTGTCAAGCTGATTTTCGATCATGTAGGCTTTTATCTGGTCTGTCAAACCCTCAATAATGGCGGCTGTTTCGTCCTGCAACCGTTTGTACTGTGCAAGCTCTTTCATAATTTCGTTAATGCTCATGCTCAAAACCTCCTTAATTGTAGAAATGTCTTAAATATAAATCCTGTGTTGTGCCGTTCTCGCAAATGGTAGGACAGTACCCGAAATACACCAAACAAGCATTATAATCTTTTTTGAAAATGGTGTTGAGCCTGTCAAACCATCTATCACGCTTTGCGGCTTTTTCCAATGTATAGGGCTTGTCGTGCGTCCGCTCGTCATTTTCCAAATACAATAATTGTTCGTCCAATCCGCAAAGCCTATAAAAACTATTCATGGTGCGCCGTGCGTCTTGTATGTCCTGTTCTGTTGGGGTGAGGTTCTTTCGCTGTGCGAGCTGATAAACCGCTTTTTCCCTTTGCTGTGCAATCGTCATTTTTGCCATTGTGTTTTCCTCCTTGTTAAGTTCGTTTTGCTATGGTTTCATTATACACTATATCGCAACGAATGTCAACACTAAATCGAAGAAAAATATTTATTTTAGTGTCTATCGTTGCATTATAATGTATTCTGTGATATACTGAATGTGACTTTAATAAAAGGGAGGGGGATTTTATGTCCACTACAGACAATTCTATTCGCAATGAAATTAAATCCTATATTGCCGCTTCGGGGTGGTCGTTAGTCGATATAGTCGCTAAAATGAATGATAGTCGCCCAGCGGATGAACAAACCACGCCACAGAACATTTCAAACAAGCTCACCCGTGGCACGATCAAATACAGCGAAGTCAAGGAGATTGCTGAAATTATCGGATTCAAAGTTGTTTGGGTGAAAGAGTAAAAGTCGCTCAAAAGTTGGAGGTGATCTCGATGGAAAACTTTTTTGCCGTTATGGTACTTATGGCAATAGTCGCAACCTTTGTGTGTTTCATTGGATTCATCGTAAAATGGATTACGAAAAAACCAAAAAGACGGTGGGGATTGGCAACGCTTATCTCATTTATCCTAATATGGCTGTGCGGTTTTCTTTTATATGCGGTGTCCTGCAAGGGAGACTTTATCGAAATCGCCAGAGCAGAACCAACCTGCACCACGCCCGGAGAAATTAAATACAAGTGTGAAATGTGCGGTGAAATAAAGTCGGAACCGATTGACGCTCTTGGGCATGATATACGGATAATTTCACGCATTGAGCCAACCGAAACGCTCGATGGCGAAATTGTTCGACAATGTAGTCGTTGTGGCTATGAACAGGTCGAAAAAGTGGAAAAATTGATCGTAGAATCTACTGAACCAACACCACCGCCTGCAAACAGTAAGGGCACGGAAGAAGAAACCACATCCAATCCACAACAAGAACCAGAATCTACAGAATCCGAACAGGTAGATACCTCTGTCAGCTATGAAGAAATATACAGGGCTTATAAGGAAAACGAACTGAGAGCCGATGATTCCTATAAAAACAACCGCTACCAGATAACCGCAAAAATAAACGGTATGAGTACAGGCGGCTTGTTTAATCTGACGGGTGGTGCCACACTCACAATGGAAATTAGGATAGATAACACCATTGTGTTTTTCTATGCGGAGTTTGAGAAAGAGCAGGAAGACGCATTGAAAACAATCAGCGTTGGAGACACTATAACCTTCGAAGGCGAATGTCTTAGTGCTGGCACATGGGTTGATTGTGAATTGATACAGTGAGAAATAACGCCCTCGCCCATATTCGTGGGTAAGGGCGTTTTCTTGCTGTTAGCTCACATTTACCTTGTGTATCGCATAGGACACACCGTTAAGGCTTCTGGCAACTTTTTCTACCTCGTAGTTGTGCGGGGTTATGGCGTTTCCGTCACTACCTAAGAGCAAGCTACCGTCTTCGTCAAGCTGTGGCATGGTATCAACCCACAGCACAGAGTATTCGTCAATCGGTGGTGCTGAATTATCCATAACCATTACTTTGTCATAATTGACACTTTCACCAAATTGTCGCATAGCGGTTTCACCAACCGCCGGGGAGATATTGGCAAAGCACTCTATGGGGTTGCCGTAGATCGTTTCGTATTCCCCGGTAACATTTCCCCTACAATAAAGTTACGGTTTAAG
>DBQB01000058.1 GCA_002305685.1 Ruminococcaceae bacterium UBA1405 | reverse complement strand
CGCTCCATGCTCCCTGCACCAAGGAGGAGCTAGCAGATCAGCTGAGAGTAGGAAAAAAGACCATCCAGAATAAGCTACATGCCATTCATTATGGAACAGGTGACGTCCGGTTGGGTGGGCAGCTGGTGCAGGTAAAAGTGAGTAGTACTCAAAATGAAGCACAGGAAAAACGGGAATATGAAACGGTTAACCGGATGCATCCTGTTGTTCTTCAGCTCAACACAGCACAGGTGGGGGCTCTGCTTATCGCCCTTGCCTGCGATAGCAATTATTACGCTGTTAACCGCATCACGGCTGCTTATATTTGGGAACAACTGAGTGATCCTGGCAAAAAGCGCATTGAGGAAATATTTGCACCCCTCAACAAAGAATTGAGAATGTTGATAGAGGAGCTGAACGAGGCAGAAGATGAATCTCTGTATGAAAAGGCGTTTCGGGAGGAGCAGGACTTTCTGGAAAGCGGAGATCTGGACTTGTCACAACAGTTGCTTTTCATCATGAAGGGTGGGCATCGGTGTACCATTCGGGTTCGGCAAAATGGCAGGGAGCGGTTTTACAAGAATTGCCGTCTTAAGGCTACCCATAGCTCAGGGGTGTATGCCTTGGTGCCGTCTCAGAAAAAAGGCTCTGCGGAAAACCAGCCAGGAGAAGCTGCAGAAATCCTGATCCGGGAAGACGAGGTAATTGAGGTAAATTCGGTAATCTGAAAAGGATAAGGCTATTTAACAATTTTCATATCTACATATTATAAATACAAGAATGAAAAAGCGCATAAAAAGGGAGAATCCCGCGACAGGTAACGGAACCATGGAAAAATATTTTCCATGGTTCCGTGTTTTTCGGTGTTATACTGAGCTCAGCGAAAACAAACATCCCTCATCCATGAAAGAAAAGGAGAAATCATGATGAAAAACAACCCTTACACCATGCCGCTGCGCATCTATACCCCTGCCGACGAGGATTATGCTCATGCGTCCGATGTTATGGCCACTGCACTGACTCAGGGCGGAAAGGAGCAGGCGTATCTCCACCTTTCCCGGGAAGAGCTGATGGATTTTCTGGATCGAGCCGCCGCTGTACAGGATACCCAGACTGGTCTGCTCAAGCTCTGTTTGGATGACACCATGCCCGCCGATATCCGGGTATATCTCTGGTATAATCCCACCTATGCCGCAGCCCTAGCCGGAATTCATGCCTTCCTTCACTATCCTGAGGCGTTCGATGAGAGCAGGATCAAATTTTTGCAAACTCTACTCAACAGCTGCATCAGACGAGGGTTGACAGGTCATGGATATGACAGCCTGGCTCACCTGCTGGAAAATTTGGAAAGTTTTTTGCAGGCTGGTTTGCGGGAGTTTCTGGACCAGGGTGCTGCTGGAGCAGAGGATTTCAGGGTCTTTATGTTGGACCGCCTCCAAACTTTTCAGCAGGATATAGAAAACGCTAAACAAAACGGGCAGATACTCCAGGGCTATATGAATCTTCAAATGACTCCTTGTCAGGGAAGCATTGAGCGGCTACTGGCCATGTACAACGGAAAACCAAACACCGTGTTTGTCTACGGAACCTTAATGCAGAATAAATCCGCCTCCCACATGATGGCAAACGCCATTTTCTGCGACAATGCTGCACTGGAAGGGTATGCGTTGTACGATTTGGGCGGATATCCCGGTATTGTTCCGGATGAGAAAGGAACCGTTATCGGAGAAGTGTGGTTTGTGGATAATGAGACTATGGCACGGTTGGACACTTATGAGAACGAAGGAGTTCTGTACCGGAGAACCCAGGTAACCATAAGCAGCCGAAAGGGTACACTACTTGCCAATACCTATGTTTATCTGGGTCAGGTTTATGGTACCCCACTCTGGAACAAATGGCAAACAAGTTCGGAAGATCCAGTCTGGTATGCCGGTTACGGTTCCAACCTTTCGCCGGAGCGCTTTCAGTGCTACATCCAAGGCGGAATTTGTCAGGAAAATGGCGCAGAATATCCTGGCTGTACGGATAAAACACTGTGGAGCAAACGTGTTTCGGCTGTCGTCAGGGGGAAAATGTATTTTGGAAACAGCAGCTCCAAGTGGAATGGTGGCGGAGTAGCGTTCCTAGAGCCTGTCTTTGGCCAGACAATCTGTCAGCTTTATCGTATCACATGGGGACAGTTTCTTGATGTGCGCCAACAGGAGGGCGAAAGCGCTAACTGGTATGGACGTGTGCTCTTTTTGCAATTCGGTGAAGACGGACTACCGGTATTTGCACTGACCAGCCAAAAACTCCGGCGGCCTAACCGTCCCAGTGACGCCTATCTGGGATTACTGGTTAGGGCGTTGAAAAAGGAAGCCGGTCTCAGCAGCCAAGAGATTGCCCGGTACCTGTGGAAACCCCTGTGCTGCGAAAACAAGTTGCTGCTGCGAGATGTACAGGCAAAGGTGGACGCTCTGTTATAAAGAGCTTCTTCTATAAAAAGTGGGACAAAAATACACTACTTTTCTGACAAACAGGAAAAATACTCTACATCATCAGAAAAAGAGAAATATAGCAACGATGATACAACAGTCTGATTTTGCGGCCCACTAGCTGCCGTAGGGTATGCCCGGTAATATACGTACGGGATTTATCGATATGGGAGGAATCATTAAGATGAAAGCACAGGTATATTTTGAACAGCATGCAGAAGAAATCATTGACCGCTGGGCGGGAAAGAATGTGGTTTTATTTTTCCGCGGTTTTGTACCCGGAAATGTCCGTTGGCTGGCACAGCGAGAAGATGCTCTTCTCCCTGCTGAGCAAATCCTGAACGAAGACGGCACTATCAGCATCGTCAAAATTGACGCTGCCCGGCGCAAATTAATTCAGAAACTGATGATACAGGAGGGCGTAAGGGTAGGAATCTATGAGGAAATGTTGGCTATCCTTCATACGGTGCAGGATCCCAAGGCGATATTTGATGCAGAGTTCATTGTGGTGGATAACGATGCCTTTCCTGCTTATGTGCCCAGCTGTATCCCGAGTGTAGACGCGGAAGCCCTATACCAGGCTTACGAAACCGAAAAGGCTAATTTTACCCCCAAAACAGAAGTACTCAGCCATTACTATGCTTCGGTCCGCACACTGGACAATCGCTACTATGTAGCTCTGTTCAACCGCCATAAAGAAGAGAATATCCGCTGCATTTCGTTCTATCAGAAAAAGCAGGCGGCATTTACCGAAGCCGAACCTACCCTGCCCTATGACATCTCCCCACTGGTACTGGCGGATAAGTTCTTAAGTGATGAGATTGACGGTCCTCTGGTACTTCCAGTAAAGCAGGAGAAGAATTCTAGGAACAATACCTGTGATGTAATCGCTTATATGGCAGAACAGTGCGGTATTTCCTTTGCACTGAATTGTGTAAAACACAAGGAAGATGTAGAACCGGAAACCATTGACTGTTATCGAGCCATTCTCAAGCAGTACTGGGGAACCGACGCAGACTTTCGGATGCTGGATTTCTACAAAGACCCAGCATCGGGCACCGAGACAAAACAGATCAGTCAGGGCGAGATCATCGGCACCATTGTTAGGCAGTGTGAACTGGCATTGGGCGGTTATCAGGACTACCTGAACATCTTCCTAACCGCCCCCACCGGAGCCGGCAAATCGTCTTTCTATCAAATATCCGGCATTTATCTGGCTCAGGTACACCAGGCTGTTACCATTGTCATCTCTCCTCTAATTGCACTGATGCAGGATCAGGTCAGCCAGCTGGAAGCTCGCGGCGTTCACTGTGCCACCTTTCTCAACTCCAATGTTTCCCGTGAGGAACGTGAGGAACGCCTGAACGCCATCCGCAAGGGTGAAAAATCCATCCTGTACATAGCTCCAGAAATGCTGCTGACTACCTCACTGGAAACTCTGCTGGGTGAACGGCGACTTGGTCTGTTCGTGGTGGACGAAGCCCATACCGTAACCAGCTGGGGGCGTGATTTCCGCGCCGATTACTGGTTCCTGGGCGATTATCTCGAGCGTCAGCGGAAGAACAATCTCCACTTTCCGATACTTTGTTTGACAGCCACTGCCGTTTTTGGCGGTAAGGAGGATGTAGTACAGGACACCATTGACACCTTAGGGTTGAACCAACCCATCCTGTATCTAGGTCGGGTTCGCCGTGACAACATCGACTTTGACATTCATCCAATGGAGAGCCAGACCGGACAGAGCTACGAGGAATTTAAGGTGAACCACGTAGCCCGGAAAATTGAACAGCTTGTGGCTGAGGGGAAAAAGGCACTGATCTACTGCCCCTTCCGCACTACGGTAGACAATATTTATTCTGCGGTTCCCGCTGCTACCAAGTCCAAAGTCCGTTGCTACCACGCTGGGCTGCACAAGCAGGAGAAAAGCGCTGCACAGAGAGCTTTTCAGACCGGTCAGGCCCTTGTAATGATCTGCACCAAGGCCTTCGGCATGGGTGTGGATGTTCCGGATATTGTGCAGGTATACCACTTTGCGCCCACCGGCAATCTGGCGGACTATGTCCAGGAGATTGGCCGTGCAGCCCGAAACAAGAATCTTCATGGCACAGCCGTTGAGGAATTCATGCCTATGGATATGTCCCAACTCAAGCGCCTGCATGGCATGGGAGAACTGCGGCAGTACCAGCTGCGGGAGATGCTTCACAAACTTTACTGGCTGTACAGCCGGAAAAAACATCGAAACCTTCTAGTGTCTCCGGATGCATTCAGCTATTTATTTGACTCTGGTGAATTGGAAAATCGCGTCAAGACTGGGCTTCTTCTGCTGGCCAAGGATCTGGAATCATATGGCTTCCCGGTGCTGGTAGTCCGCCCCAAGGCGATGTTTACCACCTGCTACGCCAATGTTCCTGCGGAGATCGAGACGGAATTCCTGTCCAAATACGGCGATTTTGTCAGGAATCTCTATGACAACACCGTGACGATCCACCGCAGCTTCAGCTCAAAGGCCTCGGATGTGGTGGTGCGCAACAGCGGCAACATCTACGAAATTCGGATGGGCGATCTGTGGGAAAAACACTTCTCTAATACGCCCTTCAGCATATTCAAGGCAAAGTTCTTCAAGGGAGAACTGTTTACCCAAGATGGCGTCAACCGCATTTCCGTGCGCCTCAAAGCCAATATCTACTATGCGCAGGACTTTGATATCACTCGAGCCCGACTGCGTCAGTACATGGAAGCGGTGGCGCAGGTGTTTGATGATTATCGCAAGGAGCACAAGATGTTCACCGTTGACGAGTTCCGTCAGAAAGTACAGGCGGCTTTGGGTACCGAAGTGATGAATGCCGACTTTGCAAAAGCACTGCTGGAACTGTTTGTGATAGAAGTCAGGGCAGATCCCACCCGGCAGAACGGAGAGCGTATGCGGTTCATCCAGGCAACACAGCGGGGCGGAAATCAGATGGGTATGCTGTACCGGGTAACCAATAGAAATTATTTTTCTCTTGTCAACTGGATGGATCAGAAGCTGGTCAACTGCGCTCCGAATCGTGAGAAAAACGAGTACATAGGCTATGTGCCATCAACTGTCAACGGTAAAAAAAATCCAGTATTGCGTTTGCTGGCTGTGCTGGAGATTTTCGGTTTGGCAAGCTATGAAGTGCGCGGCGGTCAAAATCTGGAGATTTTTGTCCGTATCAACGATCCACAGAAGATCCGCAGCCTGTCCGAAGACTGCCGTTACAAAAATATGCAGTTGGCGAAGATTCATAGCCGTCACAAGGACGCAGAAAAAACGATGTGTGCATTTCTCACCAAAGATATGACCAGTAAACAGCGCTGGGATCTCATCGAAGAGTACTTCCTTGGCCACGATGAAGTAGTGGAAGCAGTTCTGGGCCTCGGCGATAAGGACTGAAGCAGTAAAGATAGTAATGATATCCCGCACCACATAAGCTAGAAAAGAACCGGCCGGGTTATTCTGTCTACAGAAATCTCAATCTATGGAACATTCCAGGTTAAAACTTGCTAATCACCTCGAGTGATATAAAAAATGATACAGCAAGTCAGGCTCCTGGCTAAGCTGGAAACTTGGGAAAGCTCAAGAAGGGTATGATACGGATAACAACCCTCCAGAATGCTCTTTCATCAAGCAAAAACCGCAGCTCATAATCCCAGGATCGTAGATTCAAATCCTGCCTCCGCAACCAACATAGGACAATTCATTGAGAGATGAATTGTCCTTTTTTGGCGCCGAATAGGCATGATAAAACCCCCAGTTCAACTGGGGGTGGGTAAAAAACTTTAGTGAAAAGAAAGAACCTCCTGTGCTAGAATAAAGCTGGTCTGGCAACCAAGCAAAAAGCACAGGAGGTTCTTGTCAA
>DBQB01000041.1 GCA_002305685.1 Ruminococcaceae bacterium UBA1405 | reverse complement strand
TGCCCATGCCGGGCGCACGAAAAAAGGTACCCTTTTTGTTTTTATATTTCAAAAAGGGCACCTTGCTTTTTCAGAAAGCGTATTGGTTCAAATCCCTACAGTTCCTGAAAAAACGGTTAGCCGACCTTTTGTTTTTCGGCTGAAATTGAGGTCAGAAAAACCCCCGATGAGAAAAGCTTTTATAAAAAATGAAGCCCGTTTTTCGATCAAAATGTTCGAAAAACAGGCTTCATTCAATTTATTTATTTATACTGATGCTGGTCAGTATAGCCTGAACATCTACGTCGTCAAGACTGATCTTCTCTCCGTTTTCAAGACAAATCATAAGCTGGATCTGCCCTTCACCGTATTCTCCTGTCCAAAGCATTGCGATAGGAGTATCTAAGCTTTTTGCCGTGAAGCCCTTCCAGGTATAGCTTCCGGTAGTAAAGGGCTCAAGATCTGCACCTTCTTCATAATAATCTTTCGAAGGCTCATACATCGGATTATCAGGGCTAAAATAAGTCATCATAACATAAGGTTTTGAGAGCAGATCCCACTCGGTTTTCGCGCCTTTACAGACTTGAATCACATTGGGATCATACCCTTCCTCATACTCATCAAAGTAATCTGTGCCGTGGAAGGCCATCCATCCCTCGGGCACAAGCGCGCTGATATTTCCACCTTCGAAGGTTTCCCCTTTGACATCCTCGGGCTTAGTTGGAGCAGAGCCGCCGGAACATCCAGCAAAAGTCGCTGTTAATAATACAATTGTAAGTAAAAATGCAATCATTTTTTTCATAGTAATTTCTCCCGTCTTGTTCCTATTTGTTTTGCTCAATTTTGCTTCCCAATTGGTAAAATCCCTTATTTTTACCGAACCGGATCAGATTTTTCCAAAAGAACCGTTTCATTCCTCTTCGTAACGGATATAAACCGTGAAATCGGTTCCATCTCCCGGATATTCATACGGCTGGGTGCAGGCTTCGTCGAGATAGATCGCACTCCACGGACGGAAACCTTCGGCAGCAAATCCCCAATTGGCGGGGACTTGGTGGATCTCGGTTATATCATCGTCGAGAAAATGGACGGTCACCGTCCGCAGCTCGCCCTGCCAGGCCGTGATCCTTTCCGGCAGCTCCACTTCTTCTCCGTAATGGAAGGTGGTTATCGAAAGGGATTCGCCGTTGTCGTTCATCCGCTCGATGGTTTTCAGGACAAGAGTCTCGCTGTCTACGGTATAGACGATATCAACATCGTCGTAGTCAGCGGCGTCTTCGATGCAGAAGACCGTTTCGCCGCCGCCACTTTCCAGGAAGATCAGCTCGTCATCTTCCGTGGGGAGGAGTAGCATGCCGATAAAGTCATTGAGACAATCGGGCATAAGCCCGAAGAACCAGAAGGTCATTCGGTCGGGTTCATCCCTATCGGCGAAGAAGATGAATTCGTTGTAATATCCGCTCATGATGCTGTCGTACCAGATGGCATAGCCGGTATCCGTTTGGATGATATAGGTGGTATCGCCGGAGCCGTCCGACTCGTCCTCGGTGTAGACAACGGAATCGTACTGCGAGAAGAGGTTGGAGAGAAGGTTTGCCTGCTGCAGGCTCTCCAGCGTGATCTCCTGCTGTGATGTACTGCCGCCAGTGGAGGCAGACTCGTCCTCAGCAGAATTCGATTCTTCCACCGAAGAGGATTTGTCCCCGTTCCCGGTAAGGTTACTTTCACCTGAGCCGGTGGAGTTGTCCCCGCACCCGCCAAAACATGAGGCTGCCACTGCCGCCATGATCAAAAGTGCAATAATCTTTTTCATCAAAATCCTCCTGTTACAATTTTCCATCACCTCCGCCGTGGGTCGGGTCTGAGGAAGGGGTATGTGCTGCTTCCTCAAAAAATGTTGTTTTCGGCTTTCCCCTGCGTGTGACAATGCTGCACAGGAACAGATTATAGCTTTCTGTAATGTTTGGACTATCGTTCCTGATATAACTGCCTGGGATCGCACTGTTTTCAGCTTGGCTTTCATGTTCCCGACTATGATAAGCGGCAGTCATACACCCACCGCAATCAAAATCGGGATCCAAATCAAAGGAAGCGGCTCTTTCGGCAGATTGTGCGAATCATAGGGGTCACCGGTTCTTTCCTGCGTGATGAAATCATCTTCGCGGTACAAAGCGCTATGGCGGCTGTTGGGGCGGTTGCCATCACTCAGTTCCAGCTCTACCTCGTTGAACCATGGAGAGTCCACCCAGATTGTTACATTAAATTCACAATCATATCTATCCCCTCCTTAAAACTCTCTTTCAAACAAAAATATACAGACACTTTCCTGTTTTGTCCCCACCAAAAACCCCCGAATTGATAGGTCAGATCAAAAGAATATGATTTTTCAGCCTTTTTACGGGCGGTTTTGGCAGGAAAACGGATAGGTAGTCTTTGGAACTCCTGCCCATCCACTCATTCTTTCTTTACGCTTTTGATCTTTCACCATTTGGATGCCTCCTGTTCTTTCCTAAGCACAAGAGGACTCCGGAACTCTTTGCGAAATTCCGGCGCCCTTTTTGAATTCTGGAAATGAAAAAAACACCTATCTGCTGGTATCCAAAACCAGCGGATAGGTGCCTCTTTCTTGCTATGAATTTTTTAGTACAGAAAAAGGTGCCCCTTTTGAAATATGGAGAATCAAAAAGGGCGCCTTGCTTTTTAGGGAAGCGTATCGGTTCGAATCCTGTCAGTTCCTAAAAAGCCATTTTCCGATCTTTCGTTTTTTTCTTGAAATTGAGGTTGAAAAAATCCCTAAAAAGGCCGATCGGATGCGCTTTTACACGCATCCGATCTAAACTGACCTTCATAGATGGCTGGGCTGGCTGGATTTGAACCAGCGTGATGCAGGAGTCAAAGTCCTGTGCCTTACCCCTTGGCGACAGCCCAATATCGATCTATCTCAACTCCCCGGCAGATACCGCCGAAGAGACTTTTACAAGAAAAGCCCGTCCAGATGAACGGGCTTCCTTCATTGTGGGGTGGATAGTGGGATTCGAACCCACGGTCTTCAGTGCCACAAACTGACGCGTTAACCAACTACGCCATACCCACCATATGCAAGGAAAAACTGGCGCGCCAGGAGGGACTCGAACCCCCGACCTACCGCTTAGAAGGCGGTTGCTCTATCCAGCTGAGCTACTGGCGCATATCATTTCCCACCTGGATTTTACTTGGATCAATGGAGCGGGTGATGGGAATCGAACCCACACAACCAGCTTGGAAGGCTGGGATTCTACCATTGAACTACACCCGCAAAACTCAAAACTGACGATAGCTATTTTACTACACTTCTCTCAAAAAGTCAAGCGTTTGTTTCAATTTTTTCCTCCCCGCCTACCGCGAAGCCGGAAAACGAAACCAGAGCAGCTGCAAAGCAAGACTTACCGGGAAGCGCCTTATCCAAGGTGCTTGCATATTATAAAACAAATCCAGAGATATGTCAAGCATTTCCATCAAAAAAATTGAAATTCCTGTAAGTTTTCGGAAACGCTTGACGAAATATCGTTGACCGGAGATCGCTGATCTCCAATCGGCCCAATTTTCCATGACCGTTTGGGATTGGCCTGAGGAGCTTCGCCGTTTTTATGCCAACTGTTTTCCCTCTTTCTTACGACAAATGATCTTCCCCCTGCTGATACAGTCGTCCGTCCACAATCCGCACCACCCGGTGGGCGTGCCGGGCAATTCCAAGATCATGCGTGATCATAATCACAGTATGCCCCATCTGATTCAGCTGCTCGAACAGACGCATAACCTCTCGGCCGGTATTTTGGTCCAAAGCTCCTGTGGGTTCGTCCGCAAGCAGAATAGAAGGTTTTCCCACCAGCGCACGCGCGATGGATACACGCTGCTGCTGCCCACCGGAAAGCTCCCCGGGTTTATGACGGATTCTTTGTCCTAAACCCAACATTTCAATGGTTGGCATTGCGGCTTGCTCCGCCTCCTTCTGGCTCATACCTCGCAGCAGCAGCGGCATAATTATATTCTGCAATACCGTATAAGTTCCAATCAAATGATATTTTTGAAAGATAAAACCAATCTCCTGGTTGCGTATGGCTGTCAGCTCTTTGTCGCTGCACTGATGTATTGCGTGGCCATGAAGCAGGTACTCTCCCGTATCAAATCGGTCCATACAACCAATCACATTCATCAGCGTAGACTTTCCGGAACCGGAAGGACCCAAAATTGCCAGAAATTCGCCCTCCTCCACCGTCAGGGAAATGTCATGCAAAATCTCCAGCTTTTCTCCCCGGCCCATAGGATAAGATTTCACAATATTTTGTAATGATACCATTTTTTCCATAGTTTCTTTTCCTCTCTTATCCCAAAATTTGTACCTTTACCACCGCTTCACTGCCATCTTCCAACGTCTGCAGCACCAGCCGCAGCGTATTTTCAGCACTGATGCGTGAAAAAGAAAGAGTAAGGGTCTGATCCCCCATCGAATACTCCACAGGCACCGAGGGGGGATCTGATAAACCACTTCCTCCCCCGTCAGTTCCAGGGAAACGCCCCGTTGTACCTGGGAAGGAAAATTGATATCCGTTTCACTCTGCATGGAATCAAACGAAGCAGCCATATCGGCATTGTTCTGGCGCTGCGACTGCATACCGGTTTCCCGGCTCCCCCTATCGGCTCCAAAGGATACTGCATCCTCCGGCATCCCTGCGCCCTGTGCTGGAGCATCAAAACCTTCCGGACCTTGCCGGGAAGCATCGCTCGGCTCAGGCAGTGTTTCCTGATCCGACGGAGCAGAAAGACTGGTATCTTTACCCTGCTGCTGATTTTGACCGGTTTGCAGGGTACCCAACTGTAAGGTAATCTCATTTCCTACCGCTGAGACTACCTGGCCGTAAATCTCCCGCTGGTTTTCATCCAGGGTCTCCTCCGTCTGCTGGGAGGAGATTCCTGTCAGCGTCAGCACCTGTGACCATAGCGCAGAGACCGTTTCCTTCACAGAACAGCCTGTCAACGTCCAGCAGCAGATCAGCGCTAACATTAAAATACCGATAGATTTCCGGTGAAATTTTTGCACTCTTTTCACAGTAGCTTCTCTCCTCTTGTTCAGTCCTTCAGCGCTTCCACTGGCAGTAATTTAGAGGCTTTAAAAGCGGGATAAAACCCAAAGATGGTTCCGGTAAGCACCGCAAAAACCAGTGCCAATAACGCCCCGACGGTGGAAGGTTCCACCCGCATTCCCACCAAGGTCACCAAAGGCATACAAGCGCTGGCCAAAATCACCCCAACAATCCCGCCAAAAACACTGATCATCGCCGCTTCCATCAAAAACTCAGTTAGAATGTTTTGTTGAGAACTACCCAGCGCCTTGAGCACTCCGATCTCCTGAGTTCGTTCCTTGACAGATACAAACAGCACGTTCATAATCCCGATGCCGCCAATGAAAAATACAATGGTCGCAATGGCGTACAGCAGCATCGTCAGGGTATCGGAGGAAGCAGAAGCAGCCTCCATCTTCGTACCGGCATCGGTGATGGTAAATGTCGCGTCGGTGTAGGTCTGTCCTAGTACCAACTCGATATCTTCTATGATCTGCTCAACATCTTTTACCTCTTCGGCCACAGCAGTGATGGTTGGCGATATAGAATTGGAGCCGATGATGTATTTGCGGGCAACCTGGTATGGCAGAAAGATTGCTGTGTCCGGATTTACCTCGGAGGATACTGTCCCAATCTGCTGCAAAACGCCTATGACGGTATAAGGCCGTTCATCCACATACAAAATATTATTAAAAGCCTCGTAAGCTGAACCAAAAATTTCCTCCGCCGTATCATATCCCAGTACTGCTACCCGGCTCATCGCCTCTTCGTCACTCTCCGTGATAAAATCACCGATAAGCAGGGAAAGATTGCTGATGTCCATATAGTTTTCCTTAACAGCTGCAACGGTGTAGGTAGTTTCTTCTTCAAGATCTCCTCCGGTAACGCTGGTAGAAGTGGAAGCGGAAATGGTAATATCTGAAATTCCTGGAACAAACAGTTCCAAATCCTCCACGTCGGTTTCGGTCAGCTCGATACGCTTGGTGTTTTCAAGCCCACCGAACAACCCCATCATGCCCATACCGCCCGGCATTCCGCCGCCTCCCATGGAGGACATTCCGCCGCCGCCTCCCATAGAAGGCATTCCACCTCCACCTCCCATGGATGGCATACCGCCGCCCCCCATGGAGGGCATTCCACCTATGCTTTGTCCAGAATATTCATAGGTAATTTCAATGGCTCCAGCGTTCAGATTCTTAAACTGATCCGCCACATCTGCCTGACCGCCGCGTCCAATGGCAATCACCAGCACAATCGTTGCCGCCCCCGCAATGATTCCTACTGAAGTCAGAGCCACCTTAAATTTATTCTGTACCAGATTGATCCACACCAGCCGGACGATTTCCAAGATACGCACAAACAAACACCGTTCCTTCTCAACATTGTGACGGAAATTCTTACTGGCGGATGGTGCTTTCGATCAGCGCCACATCCCCTTCGTTCAGACCGCTGAGGATCTCCACGTTGGTACCGTCAGAAAAGCCAGTAGTCACCTCCACCGTCTCAATGGTTCCATCCTCCCGTTTCACCTTCACATACTGTTTTCCGTCCTCAGTGAATACGGTACGGTTGGAAACATACAGCACATCGCTTACTTCCTTGGTGATAAAGGTAACCTCAGCCGTCATTCCTTCATAGAGCTTGCTGCAATCCCCATCCACCAGCACCGATACGGTATAGCTGACGGTGGAAGCACCGCTTCTTGCTGGGCTGGTGGAGATGGAATCCACCACACCGGTATACTTTTCATCGCTGTAAGCGCCGAACTCCAGATTACAGGCCTTCCCAATGGCAATGTCCCCGATATCCTCCTGAGCAATGGAGACGGTTACATAAGCTTTCTCACTGTTGGAAATCAAAGCAATGGTAGCATTGTCGGAAATCCCGTCCCCTTCTGTCACATATACGCTCATGACCAGCCCGGAGCATCTTGCTTTTACCTCGCATTCCTCCAGCGCCTGCTGGGTCTCACTGATCTGGTTTTCAATGGTTTGCAGATTGTCCTGCGCGGAGAGAACGCTGCTTTGCGCCTGGAGCAGAGTCAGTTCATACTGAATTTCTGCATTTTCCGCACTGGAAAGGGAATTTTCTTTTTCATTCTGGGCAGTAACATAGTTGAGTTGTTGATTGATCAGCGCCTGCTGATATTTGATTTCGGCACTTTTGAGTTCGGTTTCCAGCTCCGCCACTTTATCCTCCGCTTCATCGTATTCTGCTTCAAACTGAGAGGCGGTGGTATCCCAGGTATTGTTCGCCGCGTTTAATTGCGCCTGCAAGGAGGCAAGCTCCGTTTGCAGGTTTGCAAGCTGTGTAGAGTTGCTCTCATCGCTGGATACATGGGCGATTGTCGCCACATACTGCTGATAAAGTGCGTAATTTTCCTGCCATCTCTGATAATACTCGGTGAGCTCACCAATCAAGCCCTCGTCGGAAAGCAGCTGATCCAGGGTTCCCGCTTCGGTGGCGCTGCGAATGTCGTCGGCAGTGAAAGGGCTTTCGCTGTTGTTATAGGAATCCACAGCTGTATTCACCGTCTCGCTATATAAACTCTGATAATCCTGATAGGAAGTCTTGGCCCCTTCCATCCCTTGGGTAAGTTCAGAAACGGAAACGTTTGTATGTTCCACATACTGCGAATCAGAGCATCCGTCACATCCGCCGGAGCTATCCTCCAGCAGCTCGATTTGGTCCTTCACATCGTTTACCTGGTCTTGCAAAGTGTCAATCTCGTCCAGAATATCGTCAAGTCCATACTTTTCCCGCAGCTCATCTTCATCCTCACCGTTTAGCAGATCGTTATAGTAATCCAGCTGCGTCTGTATAGAATCCAGATTGGATTTTGCAGAAATGACATTAAGGTCCTGATCGTCAACGGAAAGGGAATATTCCAGATCTGCTGTTTCGCTCTGCGCCAGCGTTTCGCTGCGGGTAGCCTGTGCCTGCGTCTCGGTCAGCTGCTGTTGTAGCACCGCCTGCTGATACTGTATGTTGGCGGTGCGATAGCTGCTTTCCAACTCGGTCAATTCCTCCTGGATATCCGTGGAATTCAGGCGGGCAATCACATCCCCTTCCTCCACATATTGACCTGCCTTCACCAGTACCTCTTCCACCGTTGTGGCAATGGAAAAGGTGTGGCTGAGAGATTCCAGCGATGCGGTACCGCTCTCGCTGATTCCCACAGTCAAATCTCCACGGACAACGGGGGATTCTTTATATACCGTCTCCGTCTCTTCATCCTGAGCGGACAAAGTGGGCAAGAATACGCCCGCAGCGCCTGCTGCCACCAGCAGTGCTGCCAATGCCAAGATGACTATGGTTTTCTTGCCAGGCCTTTTGATTGCGCTGTTGTGTTGTTGCGGATTGGTATTCATATCGGGTCATTCCTTTCCATCGAAACGGCTTTCATGAAAATTGGGTACGCCGCTTCGCGTATCAGTGATTTCTCGTTATCCGGCCGTTGGCCTGTTTCCAATAGATACGATACCAGCCCCCTGTGACGAAAATGTGTTTGCGCCGTGATAACGTCATGATTTTTATCGCGGAAAATGTAAATGTATTTTAAAGAAAACCTCCTTTTATCGGTATCGCTTGACAGTACCGAATAATCCTTTTACAATGATGTTAGTTGCTATTCTATACAAAATACGCTGTGAAATAATTTTTTATTTTGTAAAGCCAAGGTGATGCCTGAATGAAAAAAACAGACAAAAAAGTGCTCCACATCCAGCCTGAATCCCATCAGGTAACAGTCGTTCACCCTTCTCCCATACCGTTTTACGCCGTTGCAGCATGCTGGGTGATCTATGCTCTGCTGTTTCCCCTCTATCGTCTTTCAGATTTTTTTATCGCTGCTTGTATCTCTCTCGCGGCGTTTTTCAGCTTTCGCAAACTGTTTCCCGGAAAAACCCAACAGATTCAACAGCAGGAGGAGACGGTGGAAACCGGAGATACCCAAGTGGATCGTATCGTTGCAGAAGGACGAGAGTATCTGCGTCAAATCCGGGAGGTGAACGACCGGATCCCTGACCCGGAGCTGAGCGAAAAAATCAGCCGCCTGGAGGATATCACTCGAAAAATATTCGACCATATCTTACAAAATCCCGATAAAATCTCGCAGATTCGCAAATTCATGGGTTATTATCTTCCCACTACCCTGAAGCTGCTTAACGCCTACGATACCCTCAGCCAGCAAGGGGTGGAAGGACAGAATATACGCAGTTCCATGAACGACATAACCATGATGATGGACTCGGTTGTCCTGGCCTTCGAAAAACAGCTGGACAATCTGTTCCAGGCGGATGCCCTGGATATCTCCAGCGACATCTCGGTGATGGAAACCATGTTAGCCCAGGAAGGGCTTTCGGATGATGATTTTCAGCTGAAAAAGCAAAAATAAACGGTACTCCTTTTCCAACGGAACTAAATACGCCCAAAAATATCAATCCATACCAGAAAGGAAGAAGCACCATGTCCGATGAAATCAAATTGACTCTGGATCAAACCCCTACCCCCAATCTGACGCTGGACCCGTTCGGAACCACGGCGACCCAGCAGGAGGAGGAAAAGCCTGCTGATCCTGCCATATTGGACGAAAGCGCCCTCACCCCGGAAGAACGCAAAATGGTAGAGGATTTTTCTAAGCAGATTGATATCACCAATTCCAACCTGGTGCTGCAATATGGCGCCGGCGCACAGCAAAAGGTTGCCAGCTTTTCCGAAAGCGCTCTGGCCAATGTCCAGACCAAGGACCTGGGAGAGGTCGGAGAACAGGTGGTATCCCTCATTTCCCAGCTGCGCAACTTTGACGCGGAGGAGGAATCCAAGGGAATTTTTGGCCTTTTTAAACGCAGCGCCGATAAACTCAGCACCATGAAGGCCAAATACAACAAGGTGGAGACCAATGTCGATCAGATTGTGGAGGTTTTGGATGGCCATAAGGTACAGCTTCTCAAAGATATCGCCATTCTGGACAAGATGTACGAGATGAACATGACCTATTATAAGGAGCTTTCCATGTATATCCTGGCAGGCAAAAAGAAACTTGCCCAGGTGCGCAGCACCGAGCTCCAGGAAAAGATCTCCAAAGCCAAAGCCTCCGGTCTTCCGGAGGACGCCCAGGCCGCCAACGACCTAGCCTCCCTTTGCGACCGTTTTGAGAAAAAACTGCACGATCTGGAGCTTACCCGAATGGTATCCATCCAGATGGGGCCTCAGCTTCGTCTGGTGCAGAACAACGACAGCATCATGGCGGAGAAGATCCAATCCACTGTGGTGAACACCATCCCACTGTGGAAAAGTCAAATGGTATTGGCGTTAGGCCTTGCCCATTCCCAACAGGCTATGGAAGCGCAAAGAGCTGTTACCGACATGACCAACACACTGCTGAAGAAAAATGCAGACACCCTGAAAATGTCCACCATTGCCACCGCCAAGGAATCGGAGCGGGGGATTGTGGACATCGAAACCCTCAAATATACCAACCAGCAGCTGATCTCCACCTTGGAGGAAGTAACCCGCATCCAGGATGACGGACGGGAAAAACGCCGCCAGGCAGAAAAGGAACTGCAGCAGATTGAGGGTGAACTGCGCAAAAAACTGCTGGATATCCGCGGATAAACCCAAACATCGGCCCAAGCATACGGCGCGCCGCATCAACAGTTTTGCGGCGCGCTTATCTTACTCTCTCTGAGAGACGAAAGGAGAATGTCTATGGCTTTGGGCAAGACAATTTACAAAAAAGACTGTAAGGTTGCCATCGCTGTTATGGTGCTGGCAATCCTTTTGGCCATTCCACTGGGATTTTTGCGCACCATGTATCGGTTCTATAACGACTTGGAACAGGAATTCTATCAAGGTGCGTATCAAGACGGACTTTCGATCCAAAGTGATTTGGAGGAACGGATGCTGTTGGCACAGAATCTGGTAACTGTGGCCCGGCGCTATCTGGACGCGGAGGACCCGTCCATCGCCCAAACGCTTCAGGCTCGCCTGGATTTGGAAAACGCCCAGACGCCATCAGAAAAATATCAGGCCAACAATCGGCTCACCGACGCCACCGCCATCCTCTATGAAACGCTGGGCAACGCGCCGCTGAGTGAAAAGGATCAGGATTACCGCCGTTCCCTCTATGCGGACCTGCTTAGCCGCAACGACACCATCAGCCACGATCCCTATAATCGTCTGGCCCTGGAATACAATCAAAAGCTGGACGGTTTTCCGGCTGCACTGCTCGCTCAGCTTCTTGGGGTGCCAAAAGCAGAACTTTTTCAGTAGACACAGGGAGGTTAAAAAATGAAGATCAAACACAGGTTATCTGTTCTGCTTGTGCCAGTGTTGCTGTTTCTCCTGATCTCTCCCACCTTTGTTGTTTCCGGCGTCGATCTTCCATCCCCTACCCAGACGTTTTACGTCAACGATTTCGCCTCAATCCTCTCCGAGGAGACCGAAGATCATCTGCTGCAAACAAACGATCTGCTGGAGCCGCAAACCGGCGCCCAGATCGTCACGGTGACGGTGGACTTTTTGGATGGACTCAACAGCGAAGAGTATGCCTATCAGCTGTTCAATGACTGGGGAATCGGTTCTAAAGAGGAAAACAATGGGGTACTGCTGCTGCTCTCCCCCGGCGAGGAAAAATATTGGATCACGGTGGGGACCGGGCTGGAAAAGGTTCTGAGCTCCGGAACGCTCAGCAAAATTCTTGACGAAAACCGGGACGACCTTTTTTCCCAGCAGCAGTACGATCGGTTTGTCACCGAGGTTTTTGATGAGATTGCTGAAATTCTTGCCCAGCACTATCACGTTACCCTTGACGGGGATGCCGGATTCGGACAGCATGAGAATTCTGAATCCGATACCGGAAATTTTGTGGAGGATCTGCTTTTCTGGATCATCCTTTTTGCGGTGATCGGCCTATCGCTGGGTTCCACGGTGCTGCGCGGCTCTATAGGCAGGCGGTATCGCCGTCCGCCTTATCCTCCGGTTCATATGGACCGCAGGGTTCGTCGGTATGGTCCCGGCCCACATTTCGGCAATTTTGGACCGCGTCCAGGCAATTTTGGTTCCAGGCCAGGCGCTGGATTCGGCGGAGGAGCAAACCGCCCTGTAAAGCGGCCCGGCGGTGGATCGCATAGCTTTGGGGGCGGCGCCCGCCGTTCTGGTGGCGGCGGCAGAAGCCGCGGAGGAGGCGCAGGAAGGCGCTAACCCATACCTTTTGTATCACACAGCCGAACGATCACAGGCAAAAATTTTTGACGCTTAAATGTTTAACAGCCTCATTTTGTACCGTTCGTACAAAATGAGGCTGTTTCGTTTTAAAATTCTACATCAACAAGGAACTTGTCTTTGATCTGTTATTAGCCGATTTTTGGATTTCTTCTCAGAAACTTCTTGAGATTTCCCTCTGATATTCTATGGAACATCGCAATTTTGCTATACACATTGTATATTTTATCTGGAAATAAACATTTTTTCGTGATTCATCTTTCTCTTTTGTAATGACAGGGCTCACAAAAAGACAGCGGCAAAATGTAACCGTCCTTCCAAGAAAGCGCTGCCTAAAGAAAACCAGTCAAACATACATAGAAAAAGGCTACCCCTATACAGCGGCAGCCTTCCATGAACCTAACCTGAAACAGAAATCAGATAACGCCGGTCACCCGCAGGATGATTTCTGCGATGATGGCGGAACCTATATAAGTACCAACAAAGGTACACAAGGCGGTACATACAATCGCAACACCTTGCTTTTTGAAAGCATCCAGATCCTTGCCGATGGAGATACCGGCATAGGCCAGAATGGGAGTACACAGCGGCAGCAAACCGACTTTGTTGAAGCTCTCCTCCACAAAAGCCGCGATGGGAGACAGCCCCGGAATACTGATCAGCACAACCACCAGCGAAATAAAGAGAATTGAGGGAGCAGTGATATGAAATACCTTTTGGAACAGATCCTGCACAAGACATCCGACTACAATCGCGATAAACATGGTAATCAGAGCAGGGAAAGCTTCCCAAGGAAGAACCACCTCTCCTCCGGCTCTAACAGTGGAGATCCAGTTTGCGATGGAAACAAAAATTCCCGAAAGAAGTAGAACTTTAATACGTATTGCCCATACAGACATATTTTAACCCTCCCTTATTTCGCAGCGGTTTTCTTTTCCGGTTTCTTTTCACCCTTAAAGATGCGGTACAACCAGTTGGTGATGGGAATGGCAAGGAACAGTCCCATATACAGACCGTCCACACTGGAAAGTACCTGGCTGGTAGCGGCGTAGGCTTCCACCTGCTCAGCCATCTCAGGGAACGCGTCCACAACAGGTGCCAGCGCTGCGGACATCATGGAAGCGGAACCGGTTCCAGCTGCCATAGCCAGGGAATAGGGATGGAAGATACCCAGAGAACATAATAGGGAGGCCATCAGTCCATTAAACAGGGTGCCCAGAAGGGTACCGGTAATATAACCGCCCATAACGCCCTGGCCCTCTTCAGAATCCAGACCGTAAAGATCGCCGATGATGGCAAGAGAGCCTTCGCGGGAGATGGAGAAAGAACAACCTACGGCAGCACGTCCCATCTTAAAGACAAACACAGCGACGGGAAGCGCAAAGAAGATGGTGCCCAGGTTACCAAACTCTTGAAGGATCAGAGCGGGACCAGCTTTGAGAATGGCTTCCAGGTTGGGGCCAATGCTGGCGGAAACCTTAGCGGTCAAAAACATTACGCTGATACCGATATAGGGGGATGCCGTCTCCATCATGGACTTGGGAATCGCCTTAAAGATTGCCAGAAGGATACCTAAAATCAGCGCATAGAGCATAGGGAAAAGGGATACGCCAAATTTCCCAAAGAGCGTAAATTTCTGGGTCGCAATCAGCTCGGCAACCACCGTCAAAGCCAGACATAGAACGTGCACGCGCCAATCCTTGAACAAATCTTTCATACAGGGTTCCTCTCTTTCTGTTTATCGCTATGGAGCTGGAAATATCCCGCCGGAAGCGGTTGTTTATTCCAAACCGCCCCATTCTTTCAGGTACTGTTCCTTGGTCATAGGTGCTTTAAAGTTTTCCTTGATGGCCAGTCCGGCTTTTGCCCCGTCTGCCAGCAAATCGATCACCGTCATCACCAAAGCCTTGGCTGCGGTGAGATATGCCATATCTTTGTCGGGAATCCGCATATCCTCCGAATGGAAGTTGCCGGAAGCGCCGCCGATGTTGGCTTGGATGGTAGGCATCAAATAGGAGATATCTCCCGCATCAGAGGAACCGGCTCCGGAAGAAGCCACCCGCACAGCGTGTTCCTCACCCACCAGCGTTTTCAGATTTTCATACATCAAATCCAGCAGCCCGTCGCAGAGATTGGTGGGCAGATAGCCGGGAAGCTCAGTGATTTCACACTTGGCGCCTACCGCGTAAGCACCCGCCTCAAACGCCCGGTTGACCTTTCTGCTGGCGTCCAAAATCGCTTCCACATTGGCGCCCCGGACATAGGTTTCCAGCCGGACATCCGCCGGAACCACGTTGACCAGATCGCCGCCCTTTGTAATGATGGGATGTACCCGGATATGATCCTCATCCCGGAAGGTTTCCCGCTGCAGATGGCAAGCCATCAAACCGATGTTGGCCGCATTGAGAGCATTGATGCCCAGATGCGGAGCGCCGCCTGCATGGGCCTCTTTGCCGATGTAATGGATCAGTTTGCCACAAAAGCCATTGCTTCCGGAACCAGCGGAAACCTTTATGGTTTCATTCTCAGTGCTGGCGGTGTGCTGCATGACCATCATATCGATGTCATCCATCACGCCCAGCTTGACAAACTCCTGTTTTCCTCCCAGGAAGGTAATCTTTCCCTGTTTACGCAGCTCGTTGCGGTATCCGATCTCCACATACTCCTCAGCGGGCACCGCCATGAGCACCACATCGCCGGAAAGATCTTTCATGATATCTGCATCCTTGAGAGCATAAGCAACTCCTGAAAGAGCAGCCATCATGCAGTTATGACCACAGGCGTGCGCCGCACCGGTACATTTATCTGCGTTGGGATGTCCGGGAGCCACCACAGCATCCAGTTCTGCCATCACTGCCACCCGCAGTTTGGATTCCTTTCCTTTTCTGGGCGCAATCACACCGGTCAACGCAACGTTATCAGTGTGCTCATACCCCAAATCGTCAAATACCTTCTGGATTTTTGCAGCAGTTTTGACTTCCTTGTAGCCCAGCTCCGGCTCGTTGAAGATGGCGTCTCCCAGCGCGATGATATCATCCCGGCGCCTATCAATGGCCTCGCAGGCAGCTTTCTTCAGTTCGGCAATAGACCGTCCCATTTTTTCAGACTCCTTTCACACCGCCTTGGCGGTAAACTTGGCTTTACTTCGCGTCGGTGTTACCCCTGATTTTCCGGTTGCGAAAGGCAGCACAAATTCTGTCTTGAGACAGCGAAATAAAACATTTATACATATATATTATCAAAATATGAACAAATTGCAAGTGCCAATCCAAAAACGTATCCATAAAATAAACACATTTGTATTCTATAAAAGGTCAAAAGCATGAATTGTTTCCGTCGTTTGCATACAATAAATTGCTTTCTTTGTATATATTTGATATATTTTTTTAATTTTATTTTAAATTTACAGCTATTTGATAGAATTTATGTGCGCAAATCGAGGACACTTGTGCACATTCTCAACTTTCGCCATCCCTTCTAAAAAACAATGCAACAACAAATCGTATCTGCCAACCGAATCAAAGCCGAAAGCCTTCATCTGCTTATGATTTTAAATTTATCCGCATTTTACTTAATTATATTAAGCTAAGACTTCGATATACGCCAAATTTGCGATGTTTCATTTTGCTTTATATGGTATTTTGGAAAATTTGCCACTGTTGGAAAAACAGGGCAATATGATATAAGCTTTTTCGCCGCTATCTCCTACTTTACCAGAAACAGGAAACGAAGTTGATATATTTGCCTTTTTTTACGGAAAATAGGTGTATATATCCTTTTTAATCCCCAAAAATGAAACAATTCATGCACAAATGCTCCGAAAGCGACAAATCTTCCGAGGTCGCATCCTTTCCATATTCCATCCGCAACAATGCATCATTTGTTCATGTTTGCTTCCTAAGGCTTACCGGCAGAGTCAAAAACATAGCGGGAGCGCAATGCGCTCCCGCCTAAAAATTCCGGCTACATTATTCCAAAGAAGCGTAGGCAACACTGCGAAACTTTCTTGTGACCTCCGTTGTTCCTGCACCCACCTTCTGCATCATCATCACCAGAGCCATATTGTCCTTGGGGCTAACACACAGATAAGCCCCAAGCCAGCCATCCCAGCCAAACTCTCCTACCGAGCCCAGAGTGACTGCTTGCCCCTCCTCCGTAAGAACCCGCATAAAGTTGCCGTAACCATATCCCCGCAGTGAATCCCACTGCGCAGTTTCCCTTACCTTTGCGCTCAACTGGTTGCTGGCCATATACCGAACCGTGCGCGGGGATAGAATCCGCGTCGCCCCCAACGCTCCGTTCCCGGAAAGCATCGCGGCAAATTTGGCACAATCCTCGATGGTGGACACCAGACCTGCGCCCCCCCGACTGGAACGCCGGTTCCCGATCGTACTGGGGAAGAATTGCCAGACGAGGCTTTTTGTACCGCAAAAGGCCTTGGGAGGTTTCCTCATATACCGCCGCCAAGCGCTTCTGCTTTTCCGGCGGAACCCAAAAACCGGTGTCTTTCATTCCCAACGGTTCAAAGATCTCCTCCCTAAGAAAATCTCCAAACCGCTTCCCAGTCACCACCTCAATCACTGCTCCCATAATATCTGCTGAAAGGCCGTACTGCCATGCAGTACCTGGCTGGAAAGCAAGCGGAATCTGCCCGATGCGGTTTGCAAGCTCATAGGTGGAAAGCTCTTTTCCCTGGGCCTGCATCCCTTCCACCTGATCGAACAAGGCCTGCATCTGCGTCTGCGCAAATCCGACAGCGCCTCCATACACAATACCGCTGACCATCCCCAGCAGATCCTTTAACACCACTGGCCGATTCACCGGCTCCAGCGCGGTACCGTTAAACACTTTCTGGTTTTCAAATCCAGGCAGAAAACGGGAAACAGGCGCCAGCAAATCCAACTCCCCCCGTTCCAAAAGGATCATCGCCGCCACCGCCGTCACCGGTTTGGACAGGGAAAAAAGACGAAAGATGGTATCCCGGCTCATGGGCCTATGTTCCTCCCGATCTGCTAAACCCGCCTGACCGTAATATCTCTCCTTTCCCTGCTGTAAAACCATGGCGCTGACCCCGACAACCTGCTGATCCTCCACGGCATGGGCAAGCACCTTATCGATTTCGGAAAGTCTCTGTTGGTTCAAATCAATCTCCCTCTCTTCCCATTCTATTTTGCTGCCGTTTGTTACCACAAGATAATCCCAGCAGCATCCAGAAGTATTCAGGACGATTATAGCATATTGTCTATGTATTGAGCAACACCAGAGCGATATTTTATCTATCATTCCTATAACAAAAATGGCAGATACCAAACCGGTATCTGCCACAAAATATACGAAAAATAAACCGAGACCGCTCTCGCTCTTATTTGATTTCGGTCTTACCGCCCATATACATCCGCAGAGGCTCCGGAATTTTGATGGAACCATCCGCCTGGAGATTGTTTTCCAAAAATGCAATCAGCATACGAGGGGGCGCAACCACGGTGTTGTTGAGGGTATGGGCAAAGTAGTTGCCTTTTTCCTTGTTCTTGACCCGGATTCCCAAACGGCGCGCCTGCGCGTCTCCCAGATTGGAGCAGCTTCCCACCTCAAAATATTTCTTCTGACGGGGACTCCACGCCTCAACATCCAGACTCTTGACCTTCAAATCGGCCAGATCTGCGGAGCAGCATTCCAGCGTGCGCACCGGGATATCCAAAGAGCGGAAGAAATCCACCGTGTTCTGCCACAGCTTATCAAACCACATGGGACTCTCCTCCGGCTTGCAGACTACAATCATCTCCTGCTTTTCAAACTGATGAATCCGGTAAACGCCTCTCTCCTCAATGCCGTGGGCGCCTACCTCCTTGCGGAAGCAGGGGGAATAGCTGGTCAGAGTCTGGGGCAGGCTGTCCTCGTCCAGCTGCGTGTCGATAAATTTACCAATCATCGAATGTTCGCTGGTTCCGATCAGATAAAGATCCTCCCCCTCGATCTTATACATCATATTCTCCATCTCAGCAAAACTCATCACGCCATTGACCACGTTGCTGCGGATCATAAACGGAGGAATATAATAGGTAAAACCGCGATCGATCATGAAATCCCGGGCGTAGGAGAGAATTGCGGAGTGCAGCCGCGCAATATCCCCACACAGATAATAAAATCCATTTCCGCTGGTACGGCGGGCACTGTCCAAATCGATTCCGTGAAGGCGCTCCATAATGTCCACATGATAGGGCACCTCAAAATCCGGAACCACAGGCTCTCCAAACCGCTCGATCTCTACGTTCTCGCTGTCATCCTTGCCGATAGGCACAGAGGGATCGATGATGTTGGGAATTACCATCATACGCTTTTTGATCTCCTCGGACAGCTGCTCTTCCTTAACTTCCAGTTCCGCCAACTCCTTGGCATACTGTGCCACCTGTTCCTTCACCTGATTGGCTTCTTCCTTCTGCCCTTTGGCCATCAGTCCGCCAATCTGTTTGCTCAGGGCGTTTCTCTGCCCACGCAGATAATCGCCGCGCACCTTGGCCTCACGGTACTGGGCGTCCATCTCCAAAACCTCATCCACCAGCGGCAGCTTCTGATCCTGGAACTTTTTGCGAATGTTTTCTTTGACCAATTCCGGATTGGCACGTACAAATTTGATATCCAGCATTTTATTTTACCTCCTGTTTTTGCTCAAACCCAGCGGGAAGCAACCGCCTTCCAAGGAAGGACGCAACATATTTCCGCTGTTTTGCACCGAGTCAACGGGAAAATCAAAAAGAGCAACAAAAAACCTCCCGATCCCATCAAAACATGGGACGGAAGGAATCCGCGTTGCCACCCAAATTGCCGTATCCAACCAAAAGTTTGGACACAGCCACTCGTCAGCGCGTTAAAGGGCGCTACCCTTCGACTTTCACCGATGGCTCCAAAAGTGGATAAGTCTGTCTTTTCACCGGTTTACACCCACCACCGGCTCTCTGCGGAAAAGGATAGACTATAGCTTTTTTCTTCGCCAGAATCTGTATTCAGAATACTTCCTTATTATATACGTTTTCTCCGCTAAATACAAGGGATTTTCAGAAAAATCCCTTGTATCCTCGCTTTTAAGAGAATCACTCCATGAGATCGGAACCCCGCTGATCTTATAGGTACCGTCTGGCACAGCATTGCACTATGTCAACGCATCCAAAAGCCTTTCGCGTATTGTTCTCCAAAGTCTCAACCAGCGGCGACGCAAAAGTTTTTTCTCATCATCTTCATGCGTCTTCACCGCACACTATTTTACTTCCAGAGCATTGCCCATCGGATCTTTCTGCGCAGGGCTACGCTTTTGAACCAAACCAATAATCTGTCCGGAGAGGATCACGGTGAGGAACGAATACCACAACCGCTGCAACGGGATATAGCTGGCGGAGAGCAGCAGCACCGCTATATCGCTCATCAGATAAACCCACTGCAACTTGATATGGGTCAAGTGGGAAAGGCTCATTGCCAGTGCGTCGTCCCCGCTGGGGGCGCCGCCCACCCGCACACAAAATCCCGCTCCAATACCCACAAATACGGCTCCCACCACTGAGGCAACCAGGGGCATCTGCGCCAGAGAAGGCCAGAGCGGATCGAACTGTTCACAAATCCAATAGGATAGAGAGAATCCGGCAGAAGAGATCATAGAATACAGGATAAAACTGCGTCCCATCAGTTTCCATCCCACAGCGTAACAGAGGAGATTCATCACCAGTCCGGATACAGCCGGAGAGATACCAAACCAGTGATCCAACAGCAGCGTCATTCCCAGCACGCCGCCTTCCGTAACACCGGAGAAAGAATGAACCTGATACAGCCCAAACGCCAAAAAAGCACTGCTGAGCAGTGCAATCATACATGACGTCCACTTTAGTTGCCGAAACACAATAAAACCTCATTTCCAAAAATTATAGAATAGTTACTACCATTCTATTTTAGTATACATAGACATTCATCCCTTGTCAACCGCCCCTTCTCCATATACTGTCCAAAGAAACGCGGAGCCCTACGTCCGTCAACAAAAACGTCCCCCGCCGTACAACGATTGCCCATTGACCGACGAGAGACGCTCCAAAAATCATGATAAAAGTAGCACTACACGGCAAAACCAGCTGTCATCCAAACAGCAGGCAGCACAAAAAGCAGGCAACTTCCAGCCCAAATCAGCAGATGGGATTGAGCATCTTTCCATCCAACCAGGCATACAAATTTTCAAAGACGATCTCCGCCCGGCGCTCCATGGCTTCCTTGGTTGCAAAAGCTACATGAGGGGCCAGCAACACATTTTTGGCAGTGACCAGCGGGTGATCCTTGGGGATAGGCGGCTCCATTTCAAAAACATCGATACCGGCCGCCCGAATCTTTCCGGCGTTGAGGGCGTCCGCCAGCGCCTGGCTATCCACAATGGGACCGCGGGCAGTGTTGATAAAGATGGCGGAAGGCTTCATCTTTTCGATCATCTCCCGGCTGATCAGCCCCTTTGTCTCTGCGTTGTTGGGGGTGTGCAGCGTCACGATATCGCTCAGCGCCATCACCTCGTCCAGCGAGAGGTACTCAACCCCCATCGCCTGCAACTCAGGTTTCACGGTACGGCTGTAGGCGATCACCTTCATACCAAAAGCTCTGGCGATGGCAATCACACGGCTGCCGATCTTTCCGGTACCGATGACCCCCAGCGTCTTTCCAGCCAGTTCGGTTCCCACAAGACCGGTCTTGTCTTTGCCATCCCGCACCGCCTGGTCACACTGAACCATATACCGGGAAAGGCTGAGCATCATACCGAAAGCCAGCTCCGTCACACAAATATCCGAATATCCGGAAGCGTTGGAGACCCGAATGCCTTTCTCCTTGCAGTGGGCGATGTCAATGTGATCCACACCGGTGAAGGCCACATCGATGTATTTGAGCTCCGGACAAGCGTCGATGATCTCGGCGCCGTAAGGGGTGTTGGCAATGATGATGGCGTCCATCCCGGCGCTGCGGGCTTTCAGCCCCTCCACCGAGGCGTCCCGATCGTTATAAACGGTGAGAGAATGGCCCAGCTTGCGTACCTTCTCCTCAAAAGCCTGCATGGTCTCGGGTTTGACTGCCAATGGTTCTACCAGCGCGATTTTCATTGCAATCCCGTTCCTTTCTGTCAAAAAATGTATGAAAAATTTATGCATAACCTGTCCGGTAAAGAGACACTCCGCTTCTCCCCACAACCCAGTGAGGACAACGGAATATACTAGAAATCATTATAGCACACCCCATGAGGATATGCAAATCATCCCTATTTCACAGATACCGTCACCGCTCTGAGAACTGTCGGTGGCCGGTAGGTGCGATTGTATCCTGTAAAAGGACTTACAGGCCCCCCATTTTACGCCGTTATGGACAGATACCAATGATCTTTTGATGGATTTGTGCTTTCTTCTCCACAAAGCCTTTTCAGATTGAGGCAAATACACTATAATCTAACCATCTTATAAAATCAAATGAGGTGACTGTGTATGTATCATCCAGAAGGCATCATTCCCGCCATGGCCACACCTTTTCACGCCGATGGTTCCCTGAATCTGCCGGCCCTGCGCCAGCAGGTGGAGCGGTTTATCCGTGCCGGTGTCAACGCGCTGTTTACCCTGGGGACCAACGGAGAGTTCTATGCACTCAGCTTTGCGGAGAAGGTGGAGGTTATGTCCACCGTCATCCAACAAACCGACAAACGGCTGCCCGTATGGGTTGGAACCGGCTGTGTCACCACCGAGGAAACCATCGCTCTCTCCAAAAAGGCGGAGGAGCTGGGAGCGGACGCTCTGTCGGTCATCACCCCTTATTTTGGACAGGTCAGCCAGAACGCCATGATCGAGCATTACAAAGCGGTGGCTTCCAGCGTGAAGATTCCCATCCTGCTGTATAACATTCCGGCAAGAACCGGAAACGCCATCACCCGGGAAACGGTGGCTGAGCTGGCAAAGGTGGAGAATATCATCGGCATCAAGGACTCCAGCGGTAACTTTGATAATACCCTGCAATATCTGGAGATTACCAACCGGAAGTTTGCGGTCATTGCCGGCAACGATTCTCTGATCCTCTCCACCCTGATGGCGGGCGGCGTCGGCGCCATTGCCGGAACCGCCAACATCTTTCCCGAGCGGCTGGTGGCCATGTATCAGGCCTGGAAGGCAGGGGATATGAAAAAAGCGGTGGAATTGCAGGATTCGGTGCGCCCCATCCGGGACTGCATGAAGTTGGGCAACCCCAATTCGGTGGTCAAACGGGTTGCCAATCTCATCGGAGAGGATCTTGGGCCTGCCCGTGCGCCCTTTGATGGGGATTATTCGGTATGGGATCCCGCCATCCTCCGGGTATTGCAGCAGTACTATCCTGAGCTGCTGGAAAAGCAAAAATAAAAACGCCTCGCTGCGCCGCAAAACAAATGTTACCGGCGAACCAGCAGCTGGGACATCGACTGCCGGGGAAGATAATGCTCCAACACACGGCAGAACTGCTCCAACAACTGTTGATCCTCAGGGGAAAACCGCCCGATGTGGGTGCTGTCCAGATCCAAAACCCCTATCACCTCTCCGGTTTCGCTGTGCAGCGGTATCACCAGCTCAGAATTGGAGGCACTGTCGCAGGCAATATGTCCCGCAAACAGATGGACGTTTTCCACCCGCTGGGTTTTGTTTTCAGCCGCAGCGGTCCCACAGACGCCTTTGCCGTAAGCAATTACAGTACAAGCCGGTTTTCCCTGAAACGGCCCCAGATACAGAGTCTTTCCGTCGGAAAGATAAAAGCCCGCCCAATTGAGATCAGCAACTGCATCCATCAGCAGCGCGGCGGCATTGGAGAGGAGGGTCACGGCTGGCAGGGGTTGGGTGGTTTCGCAGAGAGCTTCCAACTGTGCAAGCAGCAGCTCCGAACGGGTATCTGTCATGGTAAATTTCTCCTTTTCATGGCGATGTGATATCTTTGGATCAAGAATCTCGTCTTTCCCGACAGCTCCTTGGTTTGGCATCAGGCAAAACAGGTATCTTTTCCCCAGTATAGCACAATCCTTCTAAAAACCAAAGGCTAAGGATTTGCTGGCCTCGATCCAGACAAAAAAGGCCCTGCCGCATTCCTGTGAACTGCTCCCTGTCAAGTAG
>DBQB01000011.1 GCA_002305685.1 Ruminococcaceae bacterium UBA1405 | reverse complement strand
TCGCCCCAGCCGAAGGGGAACAGGAACTCGATATCGGTGGTTGCTTTGGAATAGAAGGAAAGCTCCTCGGGAGAGTGATCCCGCAAGCGCATATTCTCCTTCTTCATACCCAAAGACAACAGGAAGTTTTCACAGTAACTTCTCCAGTACTGGAACCACTCCAGATCGGTATCCGGTTTGCAGAAGAACTCCAGCTCCATCTGCTCAAACTCCCGGGTACGGAAGGTAAAGTTGCCGGGGGTAATCTCGTTGCGGAACGATTTGCCCACCTGAGCCACGCCGAAGGGGATCTTTTTGCGGGCGGTGCGCTGCACGTTGGCGAAGTTGACAAAGATGCCCTGAGCCGTCTCGGGGCGCAGATAGATTTCGCTCTTGGCGTCCTCGGTGACACCCTGGAAGGTCTTGAACATCAGGTTAAATTTACGGATATCGGTAAAATTCTCGCTGCCGCACTCGGGGCACTTGATGTGATGATCCTTGATATACTGCATCATCTGCTCGTTGCTCCAGCCGTCCGCTACCTCACCGGTGGCGTCCTCAATCAGCTTATCGGCACGATGACGGGTTTTGCAGTCTTTGCAGTCCATCAGCGGGTCGGAGAAACCGCCCACATGGCCGGAGGCAACCCACACCTGCGGATTCATCAAAATGGCGCTGTCCAGTCCCACATTGTAGGGGGATTCCTGCACGAATTTCTTCCACCAGGCCTTCTTGACGTTGTTCTTAAATTCTACACCCAAAGGACCATAGTCCCAGGTGTTGGAGAGACCGCCGTAAATCTCAGAGCCGGAATAGACAAAGCCTCTGTTTTTACACAGAGTGACAATCTTTTCCATGGTTTTTTCTGCGTTGTTCATACGGTTTCCATTTCCTTTCCGTTTTTCCTTCGATATCTGGGAGCGGCGGCAATGGCGTTGCCACCGCAGGATTGCCATGGTCGATACCTTATGGCGATACGCTTTTATTGTACCGGTTGACAGCGCTAAAGTCAAGGAAAATACCGGGTAACGAAAGCCTTTTGCCCCGCTGTGCACCGAAATATCGGCGCAGCCTGTCACTCCCCTCCCTCTTGCGATCATGGCAGCCTGTGTCGGTGTATCCGTTTTCGGGGTACACCCTGTCCCTTCTCCCCCTCACAGCAAAGATAAAACCGGCGTCCTCTCAGCAAAACTCGCTGAAAGGGCGCCGGTATCTTATCTACCGTTTAAGAAACAAGGCTGCGGTAATCCGTAGGGGCATCAGATCCCATGAAGGGTGACGATGTTGTTATCCCTGGTGATCTCCTCCAGCTTATGTTCCGGATCAATCTCCACCGTACAGCCTTCCAGAGAAGGAATGCCATGCAGATTAAAGGAAACCTCTCTCCACTTGGGCCACAGATCGGTGGGAGCCTCCAGCGGCGGAAGGATCTCCCGGCGCAAAATCTTGCCTTCAGGAGAGCGCAGCACCACCGAAGTTTCAGGGGAGGGCAGCGAACCCAGACTATGTACCGTCACATTCAGTCCATGAGGCCAAAGATGGATATCCTCCTTGCCGATGCCCAAATCACACCGGTTGGCGTAAGGGGTGGAAGCCCGTTTCAGCTTCATGGTGACCACCGTGGTCACGCCAGGGGCAAAGGTCATGGAGACGCCCTGAGACCACTCAAAAGGCGCTTCAAAACTCCACTGCGGCGCATCCATTTCATCATTTCCAGTGCTGTCCACACCGCCTGCAAAGATCCAGGTGCCGGGGATGGTTTCCTTGCCAAAGAGTGTGGCGGTCACCGGCTGATCCGAAAGGTTATATACCACCATCTTCACCTGGTTTTCCAGGGTGACAGGGGTCAAAATGGCGAGGGCTTCGTCCTGACCTTCCTCTTCAAAACGCCAACGCATCCGGTTTTGAGGGAACAACACATTGCCTCTGGCGTGGGCCACACCGCCCATACGATCCCGCTGAATCCGGTCATAGGCAAAGTAAACACGGTCAATCCAGGGATGTCCCTGGGTGTTATAGTACTCCCGAACACCGGCAATGAAGTTCATTTCCCGGTAATCCTTGGCAACCTGCGCCTTATCGATATGCCCATCCTTGACACCGGCATCCCGGGCAAGTTTCATTCCGAAGCCTTCCTCCCGCTCCAGGTTTTCCGGAATCACATCAAAGAAGGTACGGTTTCCGGTCATCCGGTAGGCAGGATACAGCACCATTTTTTCGCCGCCCTGACGTTTGTTGTGATAGGGCAGCTCCTGATCGTCCTCAAAACGGATAAAGCTGTGGGTTCTGCGCTCCTCGGGATGATAATGGGCTGCCAGACCCGATGCCAGCTCTTCCAAAATGGTCATAACCTTCCGGTTGCCGTTGTACCGGGGCAGATACCATGCGGGGGTGAGGGCCAGATAGCTCAGAGACTGCTGATTTCCCCAGGGAGCCTCGGTTGCCATACGGGAACCGTTATAGTAGGTGGAACGGATATGCCGGTGACCGGCGCTGTTGATGCCGGTAATCCAGGACAGGCTGCGGGCAGTCTCCATGGCCCGTTCCAGATATTTGGGGTTGGCATCCATGGCGGTCAGGCACTGGCTCAGCGAGATCAGTCCCTCCTCCGCCGAATGCAGCTCGTCTGCCTGGATGGAGGGAAGACCGTTGGTGAACATTCCCTGAGCATAGAACGCGTCGGTACAGGCATCCAGCGAGGCCAGGATCTTCTCTGGATCGCATCCCATCTCCGCCAGCCCCGGCCACATGGAGGTATAATCTCCATCATCCGAAAGGCCGCCGCCAAACTCACCATTTTCAATCTGACGGTTATCGATCCACCAGTTGATCAGATACTTATAGTGTTTGAGGTACTGTACCTGCTGGAACGCCCAGTCCGGAACCCCTTCGCCCGGCTCGGCAATCTGATAATCTGGCGTAAAATCCACATTGTTGCCGTACTTTTTGCAAAGTACTGCTTTGTCGTAGTAATAATACTGACCCAGCTTATGCTCCGGTGATACCCGAAGCAGGTCGGTCACATCCGCCATAAAGCGGTTATACATCTCAAACTGAGGCAATCCCGGCTGCTCCTCCACCAGATGTCCATAGACATCCCGCACCTGGGTAAAGCGATCCAGTGTATGCTCCGCTTTGGCGTCCTGTGCCCGCTTATACACCAGCGTCAGCACCGCATCCTCCAGGGAGGCAGTGGAAAAGGCGGGATCAGAGCAGGCAATGGTCAGATACAGGCAGCGGTTTTCCGGCAAGCACCGGTCCCGAAGATCCATCCACAGGGTTTTTGCGTGGCCCGCCTCCGCCGAGAAGGTGAAATGGGCCAGATTGCGGTAATACCACAGCGGATCTTTGACCTGTACGGCAAAACAGCAGTCCTTCTGAGGAGCAGGGAGCTTTAATTCCACCCCGTCCAATCCCAGCGTATCGTCAAAGACATAGGGAACAATCACATTGACAAAGGGATATCCTCCCGGCTCATTGTCCTGAGCGGCACCGGCATTGAGCCCCTTTTTGTCGGAACAAGCGGTCATAATGTGACGTTCATAGGAGGTATACCGGCCCTTGATGAAATCGGCCAGCGTACTCTGAGCGGGGTCCTCGCTGCGGTAGCCCGGCTCCAGATGGTAGGATACCCGCTTTACCCCCTTGGGCGCAGCGCCCTGGGTGACATAAAAGGCGGAAAAATCTCCGATGGGCTGCTCCTGCATCTCATTTTGAAAGCGCAGCTTTCCACCGGTCTGCTGCTGCAAGGTATAGGCTGTGCGCTCGGTATCTTTGGGACGGCGCACTACCTGCTCCAGCACATTGCCCTCGTCATCCACCCGCTCCAGCAAGCCGTAAGCGCTGCCGGAAATCTCCACATGGTTGTAGGGTTCCTGGGGCAGATGGAAGGTAATCGCTTTTCCGGAAAGAGAATAGCAGTCCCAGTCGGGAAGCTGGAAATAGTCGTTGCGGCCTTTGAGTCTGGAACGGTTGTACACGCCGGGCCAGGTGGTCTCACGAATTCCGTCGCAGCCTTTCCACCACCAGCGCTTGAGATCGTAGGCGTCATGAATCTCCACCTTGCGCACGCTGGCCTCATCGGGAATCGCCGGAGGAACCACCGGCGCAAAGCCGCTGCGCAGCATCCAGCCGTCTAAGATCTCCGCCTTGTTCAGATCCGGCTGATAGGGCGCCAGATTCTCCACCAGCTGGCCTTTGCTCAGCTGGGCAATCTGCTCCGGGGCCAGCATCCGGTCATAGATGGCGATCTCATCGATATCGCCGCCCCGGATAAAGTTATAATCGCTGATCACGTTCCAGTTGGCGATGATACGGGAATGGGGGCCAAACTGGTCAAGACCGGTAAAATATACCGCCGGACGGTATTCCTCCGCCGCCAAAACGCCGTTGACATAAAACCGAATTCCGAAATTTTCATCCCAGCTCAAGGCCAGATGGGTCCACACCTCCGGCGCCGGGAAGGGATCGAGAGGGACGCTGACCCGGGCCCGGGAAAGGTTGATGTCGGTGATCATGGCGTCAAAACCGTTTCCGTTGTAGTCGATGCGCAGCCAGCAGGCGTCCCAGCTGGAATGATCCGCAAAACCAACCCGGAAGATGGGAAACGCTGTGGGCCCCACCGGATAGCGGGAGCGCCAGAAAAACGAGAGGGTTCCCCGCTCCGCATAGATGTTATGGGGCGCACGGAACGCCAGTTTCTGAACGTCATCGCAGCTAAACGCTTTTCCCACAGCGCCGTCCTCAATAACATCTACCTTGTCGCAGAAGGTTGGCTCCGCTTTGCCTCTGGCAAAGTCCGCCGTGAACGTTTCACAGGAATGATAAAATAGCAATCCTGTCTTCTCGGAGTCCTTCATAAAGTTGTTCCTGCCTTTCCTGATTAATTGCGATACACGCTTCAAAAAGCTTCTTCCTTTATTTTACCAGCATTTCTCACATTTTCAATGCAATATGATTGGAGTTTTTTGTGTTTTATTGTAAAAACACGGATCGTTGGGCGGTTGGTTTTATCATCGGTTATAACCCCCTCCCTTGCCACCGGGAAAACAAAGTCAGAGCAAACCCGTTATGGCATATTCCCAGCTTTTGTTCGCCGTTTCGCTCTGTCAGCGGCACTGGCTTTTTCGGACAAATTATGCGCGGTCCGCCGCCGCTGAGACGAAGGACAGCATCCTTGTCATCCTTGGGCTAGCTATCTCGGCTATCCCCAATACCCACACTCACACAGCACCGAAAGGAAATAATCCGCCTGTGCGTCGGTAAAGAGGGCGGCATATTGGGACTGTACCGCCACCGCTTCCGGGCTCAGTTCCAGATGGTGCAGCTGGTGAAGCTGCTCAAAAAGTTCTGAGGTCTGCCCGCGGCGGGCCAGCTGCTGCATCACCGTCAGCGCTCCCTGGGTTTCCAGCTGCCGGATAAGGTGGGACGGGTCACAGCCCAGCAGCTTAGCTTGTTCCAGCTTAGCGACCATCTCCCGGCACATTTTGTTTTCCAGTTCCTGCATTTTGTCGTTCCTCCTTTGGACCGGATTTCTTTGGCTTTTATTATACCATAGTGGAAAATATGGTCAATCCATTGGCCTGTACAGCGGTGCAGCGGCGGACAAAGGGGCGATACCCAATTCAAAACAACTGTATCCCCCGATCCTTTCAACTGCACCTGTATCTGAAGAATTGTCCATAGTGGCCTTTTCTTGCCCCATGCTATAATGAGGGCACACAGCACCGTATTCCCATTACACGAAAGGAAGGGTTGTTATGATTCGTTTCACCGACTCGGAAATTCAGACGCTGCGGCAGAGAGCAAAACGAGATCCGTCGGTGGTGGAACAACTGAAAAAGGAATGTGAGCCGGTATTTTCCCGTCCCATCACCGTTCCCAAAACCGCCGTGGCCACCTGGGGCGGTTTTTATTACTGTTCCGACCACTCCGCCCCGCTGATATTTGACATCGACCGCCCCAAAGAGCACCGTTGTTCGGTGGACGGCCATATCTTTACCGGGGAGCCCTACGACGGTTCCTGGTGGAGCCGCCGCAGCGGTATGAACGCCGACGCTGTCGAGAAGATGGCGGATTTGTACCTGATTACCCAGGACATCAAATGGGCGGAGAAGGCCATCGCCATCCTAATGGCTTATGCTCAGGTTTATAAGGATTATGAGGTGCACGGCAACATCCCCTGTAACCTTTCCGGAAAAGCCTTTGCCCAGGCCATCACCGATTCCTCCTTTGTGCGCAGACTGGCCATCGCCTATGATACCCTGGAACCTCTGCTGACCCCGGAACAAAAGGAGAAGATGCGGGAAGGCCTGTTCTTCCCAGCCGCCGATTTTCTGATGCAGCAGCGCAGCAGCCAGCTTCACAACCATGAGGTGGTGATCGATTCTGCCATTGCAGCGATCGGCGTGGTCTTTTCCCGAAAAGACTATATCGATTTCGCAGTCTACGGGGATTATGGATTGTTCTATCAGCTGGATCACGGGATTCTGGAGGACGGTTTCTGGATTGAAGGATCGGTAGGATATCATTTCTTCACCCTGCAAAATCTCTTTTCCTATGAAAAGCTGGCCCGGCATACCCCTTACAGCACCCTCTCCCACCCGGGAATCCTTAAAATGCTCCATATGGTGCTTCATCTGTTGCAGCCGGACGACAACTATCCCTGCCTCAACGATATGGGGAAATCCTCCGGAGGAATTGCAGGTTCCGGCGTGATGGAGTTTGCCTACTCCCAGTACCACGACCCAATCCTGCTCAAAGCGCTCCATACCGCCTACAAAGATCGCCCCAGACGCAGTTTGGACAGCTTCTTTTACGGGGACGAAACCCTGCCCGACGATCCAACTCCCGATCAGCCGCTGGAGAAAAAAGAATACCACAACGAAAACGGTTCGGGCATCACCATCCTGCGGGGGAACGATCAGCGGTATCTGCTGATCAAACACGGCCCCTACGGCGGGGAGCACGATCACTTCGACCGCCTGGGCATCTCCTTCCTCTCCCACGGCAAACCCATCGCCTACGATATGGGCACCACCGGATACGGCGCCAAAATGCATTATCAGTACTACAAAAATACCGCCACCCACAACGTCGCCTCCATCGACGGCCTCAACCAGCCCCCATCCTCCGGATGGGTCAACCGCTTCCTCCATCGAGATGACGGCGTCCTGCTGGATGTGGGTACCGGCTGGGCAAAGCCCTACCAGCGGCCCAACATCTTCTCCCTCACCGAGTGGGATGAGGAGGTCTACCGCGGAGTCACCATGCGCCGCCGTATCCTCTGGGCTGACCGCTATTGGATCGATCTGTTCACCGTGGAGGGCGCAGACCCTCAGCGCAGCATCGATTATACCTTCCACTTTAGCGGGGAGCGGATCACCCATCTTCCAGGGGAAACCCCCTGCGGCCCCATCAATCAGCAAAAACCCCAGTGCTACCTCTCCGACGTGACCTCCCTGGAGCCTGACCCTGCTTCCCTGCTCAGTGAGAAGAAAGCCGTCCGAGGGATTCCCGTTCTCTTTGACTGCGGCGGCGTTACCGCTGCGGCTCATCTCTTCTCCAACGGCCACACCCTCTTTTTTGCCCAGGGGCCGGATAACCCCGGGACCACCGACATCCCCTTTGTCATCCAGCGTCAAAAGGGCGGCTCCGCACTGTTCCTGACGCTGATCGAAACTTATCAGGATCAGCCCTTTGTGCAATCCGTCTCTGCCTGGATGCATCAGGGCGCGATCCATCTGGAAGTCATCGCCGCCGACGGTACCTCCATCACTCACATTCTGGACTGACCCTTGGATTT
>DBQB01000003.1 GCA_002305685.1 Ruminococcaceae bacterium UBA1405 | reverse complement strand
CTCCAAAACCGCGTGCCGAGGGTTCGAGCCCTTCTGCCCCTGCCAAAAGTAAGTGGTCTATCCAATGCTGGATGGACCACTTTTTGTTTGATATCATATCAGGAAGAAAATATTGACTTTCTCAGATGACATCACTGTTTTGATGCCAGTCTATGCAGGGTATGACGCACAGGGATTGTGATGGATCATTTTCCATTTACAGGTGATTTCTCACAATTATCAGCAAAATAAGCGGCAATCTCCCGCATACGCGCCATCTGATCCACTCCAAAAGGACACCGGCTGTTACAGTGGCTGCACTGGATGCATACATCTGCTCGATGTTCCAATCCGCGATAGTGTTCTGCTGCCAGTTGATCCTGGTTGCAGGCCAAATCATAATATTTGTTGACCAATCCGATGTCGATGCCCATGGGACAGGGTTGGCAATGGTTGCAGTAGACGCATTTGCCAACGGCGTCCGATGGACTGAAGGAGCCGATGACAGAATAGTCTCTCTGTTCGACAGAGGTGTTTAGGAAACCTAGGAGGTGCTCCACCTGCTCAACGCTCTGCATTCCCGGAAGCACCGTCAATACCCCTGGGCGATCCAGTGCATACTGTAAACACTGGTAGGGGGTGAGAGCCTGGTGAAAGGGAGAGAGGGCAGCATCCAGCATCTGTCCGCCGGCAAACGGTTTCATCACGGCAATGCCGATACCTTGTGCCTCACAGCGGCGGTAGATGGCAGCGCGCTCCTCCACAGAACCGTTGGCGTACTCCCCTTTTTGATAATCATATCCAGGATTTACGGAGAACATCAACATATCCACCGGCACTTCATCCAGTATGTGGGAGATGGTGGCGGGGGTGTGGGAGGAAAGTCCAATATGGCGCACGATCCCTTGTTCTTTCATTCGCAACAGTAGGCGATAAGCGCCACTGTTGCGGTATGCTTGCCAGTCAGAGATTTCGTCGATGCAGTGAATATAACCGTAATCGATGTAATCGGTTTTTAAGGTGGTAAGCTGCCAGTGGATGCTTTTTTCGATGGTGGAGGCGTCGGTGGTCCAACCATAGCTTCCTGTCTCGTAGTTGGCACCAAAATGAATTTGATATAGGATGTTTTTGCGCACATCTCCCAGGGCCACTGCAAAATAGGGGAAGGTTTTCGCCTCGGCGGTGGCCAGATCAAAATAGTTGATTCCACCCTCATAAGCTCTTTGCAGGGTAGCAATCGCTTGTTTTTCTGGAGCTTGGGCAATGTAGGAGGTTCCAAAGCCAATGATCGAGATCCGGTCTGCTGTTTTGCGGTTGATCCGATATTCCATAAGAGGTATCTCCTTTCCTGTTTTTGAGGATGTATGGCTGTGGCTGTGTGCCTGAAATGCCTTTGGGGGTTGCGGCAGCTAGCCGACAAAAATTATGGGTTGCGATACCGGTCAATTTGAGATACCGCCAAAGCGTCGCACCGCTCGTTTTCCGGATGCCCTGCATGGCCCTTGACCCATACCCATTCCACCTGATGGATTTCCAACAGTTTCAGCAGCTTTTCCCATAGATCGACATTGAGGGCAGGACCGCTTTTTCCCCGCTGCCAGTTGTTCCGTTTCCAGTTGTATACCCATCCTTTGGTGACCGAATCGATCAGATATTTGGAATCGCTGCAAAGGGTCACGCGGCAGGGACGTTTGAGAGCCGAAAGACCGGCAATGGCAGCGGTTAGTTCCATGCGATTGTTGGTGGTGGAGGGATCTCCCCCAGAAAGTTCTTTTTCCGTTCCGTTGCAGCGCAGCACTACGCCATAGCCGCCTGGACCAGGATTTCCGGAACAGGCTCCATCGGTAAAGATTTCTACGTGTGTCAGGTTGTCTGGCCTATTCATAGCATCAGCCTTTCCTTTGAAAAATACAAATACGGAGGGAAGATGGAAGAGCCGCAGTATAATTACTCTGCTTATTATACCACAAATATTTTTTGCTGACAGCTTCCGATTCGGATGTGCAGTGATATTCTTGTAAACACGGTGCAAACCCGGCATTTTTATGTTACAATGATACCGATTTGAGACGATGAGAGGGGATGAAGCCGTGCTTTTTTCCAAGGAGATAGATGGATGGGACTGCTGGGGGAAGCTCTTTTGTGATCTGGAAACCTTTGCACCCCTTTGTCGGGAGATTTTAGCAAAAGAAAATCTGGGGAATCCCAAACTTGGCAGATTGACACCGGGAACCAATGCAGTTTTTTCTGCCGGACATTATGTACTGAAAATATTTGCACCCAAAGAAACGGGACTGGATACTACGATAGATTTTTATGTGGAACAGCAGATGCTTTCCTATGCTGGGAAGCTGCACATCCACACGCCACGGCTGATCGCTTTCGGAGAATTACAGGATAGATACCATTTTCGCTATTTGGTTTTGGAGCGGGTAAAAGGTTTTCCGGGAGACCGGTTGTTCACACTAGAAAAATCCCAGCAGAGCAGGATACTGGAAGCACTTGTGAAGGATATGCTGCGGTTACACGCAGGAGTGCCGGAAAAACCGCTCAGGCAATGGCTGACCTCGCCGGTACCTGCACAGAATAATCCCAGATGGGAAAAAATATCGCCCGGTTTGCGTAAGGAACTGTTCTCGCTGACCGAGGAGGCCATCCCGATGCAGGCGGTGCTGGTGCCGGTGCATGGAGATTTAACCCGCGACAATCTGATATTGTCTCTGGATGAAACACAGCAGGCGCAGCTGATATGGATCGATTTTGCGGACAGCCACCTGGCTCCCGAATGCTATGAGCTGCCTCCAGTGGTTTTTGAGCTGCTGATGGGGGATCGCAAAATGGTGCGGCTTTTTTATGATATTTATTGTGGATACTGTGGTATACGCTCTCGGAAAAGCTTTTTGGAACAGCTGGTATTGGGCCTTGCCATCCATGATTTTGGAGCAGATATTTTGAAGTCATATTTTTCCCGTTGCCATAAAGGACAAAGGGTGGATTCCGTGAAATCTCTGATGGATTTGTTGGACGGTGATTTTTTCTAGCATAGTCGCCGCGAAGATATCAATTGGAAGCCGATGGGGAGGATGTATATATGCTTACGTTTTACAAGAGTATTGAAAATAAAGTCACGATAATCGATCGTCCGGAACCCGGTTGTTGGATCAGCGCCATTGCTCCAAACGCAGATGAGGTGTGTTATTTGCGGGATTCGGTGGGCATTTTACCGGAGTTTATTCGTTCTGCGCTGGATGAGGAGGAATCATCCCATATTGACGCCGATCCAGAGGAAGGGCAGACCCTGATTATCATCGATACCTCTGTGACCGAATCGCCATCCCAGCAGGACGATAGCACCATCTCTTTTACCACCATGCCGCTGGGAATTATCCTGACGGAGCAGTATGTGGTTACCATCTCTCTGCGACCTCATCAGGTACTGACTGAGATGTCCCAGGGCATGGCGCGAGGAATGCAGACTTATATGAAAACCCGTTTTATTTTACAGCTGTTGCTGCGGGTTACCGGTGTTTTTTTTGATGCATTTAAAAAAGATAGACAAGCTCTCGGCTGTCGCGGAACAGCAGATCCACCGCTCTATGCGTAATCAGGAATTGCTTCAGTTGATGGGGCTGCAAAAATCTCTGGTATATTTTTCCACTTCCCTCAAAGCCAATGACGTGACGCTGGAGAAGATCCGAAGAGGAAGGCTCATCAAGCTCTATGAGGAGGATGAGGATTTGCTGGAGGATCTGCTCATCGAGGTCAGGCAGGCCATAGAGATGTGCAGCATCTATGCCGGGGTTTTAAACGGGACAATGGATGCGGTAGCCTCCATCACCTCCAACAACCTGAATATCGTTATGAAGGTCCTGACCGCTGCTTCCATCATTATGACCATTCCCACCATGGTATTTAGTTTTTATGGCATGAATACGCCTCTGCCTCTTGCCAACGCATGGTTTCCCATTGAATTGTCGGTTTGTCTGACGGCGTTGACGGTGTTGGTTTTGGTCAGGATGGGGATGTTCCGCTGAGTGCTCATGAGAAATGTATGTCAAAGGTGAGACAACGGAATTCTCCGCAATTAGTCCTTGCTTTTTCTCGGTTTCTGTTGTTAAATAATGTAGGATAGTATTGTTCCAGGATGGTTCTTTTATCCATATCTTTCAAATAGGAGGATTTGTCGAATGAAACTGTTTATTGACACCGCCAATGTGGATTATATCCGCGAGGCAAACGATCTGGGGGTTATCTGCGGCGTTACCACCAATCCTTCCCTGATCGCTAAGGAAGGCCGGGATTTCAAAGAGGTAGTGACTGAGATTACCTCTATTGTGGATGGGCCCATCTCTGCGGAGGTCATCTCTATGGAAGCCAAGGGTATGGTTGAGGAGGCGCTGGAGCTGGCTAAGATCCATCCCAATATCGTCATTAAGATTCCTATGTGTGCCGAGGGCCTCAAAGCCACCAAGATCCTCCACGCCAAGGGCATCAAAACCAACGTCACACTGATCTTCTCCGCAGTGCAGGCGCTGCTGGCTGCCCGTGCCGGTGCGACCTATGTCAGCCCCTTCCTGGGCCGTCTGGACGATATCGGTCAGGATGGCATGATCCTGATCGAGGATATCGCGGAGATCTTTGATCTGCACGGAATCGATACCGAGATCATCGCCGCCAGCATCCGTCATCCCATCCATGTGCTGGAGGCTGCCAAGGCTGGCGCCCATATTGCTACGGTGCCCTACAACATTTTGATGCAGATGATCAACCATCCTCTGACCAAATCCGGTATCGAGCGGTTCCTCAAGGATTGGGAGAGCGTTCCCAAAAAGTAAGCTGTCGGAAAAAGCTGTGTGATTGAATTTTCCCTTCCGGCATTTGGAAAAGGGAAAATTATTCTATCATGAGAGGAGTGCAATACCATGGATATTGATCTTTCCCGTTTTAGCGCCCCTTGTGCCTGTGGACGCACCCATACCATTACCGCCAAGACAGTGCTGATTGAGAGCGGTGCGATTCTCAAACTCCCTGAGGTGGTCAAAGAATGTGGATTGGAAGGGAAAAAGCCCTGCATCGTCTGTGATGAGAACACCTACAAAGCGGCCGGAGAGCTGGTCTGCAAGGTGTTGCCGGTACATAACCTGGTGGTGCTCAATCCGGAGGGGCTGCATCCCGACGAACACGCCATCGAAGCCATAGAGGCGGGATACCTGGATTCCGGATATGTCCTTTCTGTGGGCAGCGGTACCCTCAACGATCTGGGAAAATATGTGGCCAACGAGCATAAAGTTCCCACCCTCTCAGTAGCTACTGCCGCCTCCATGGATGGATTTGTCTCCACCGTCGCGGCGATGACGCTGAACAATTTTAAGGTTACCCGTATCTGCCCTGCTCCCATCGCGGTAATCGCTGATACCGATGTTTTCTCCAAAGCGCCTTATCGCCTGACCGCTTCTGGTATTGGTGACATCATCGGCAAATATACCGCCCTCTCCGATTGGCGGATCAGCCACACCATCTGGGGCGAGTATCTGTGTGAAAACATCTTCGACATCGAACACTCCGCTGTGGTGAAGGTGGCGGAAAACATCGACGCCATCCGCGCCGGCAAGAAGGAAGCCTATGAGGATCTGATGTATGCGCTGGTGCTTTCCGGTTTGGCGATGCAGATGATGGGCAATTCCCGTCCTGCTTCCGGCGCCGAACATCATCTGTCCCACTTCTGGGAGCTGAATATCGTCAACGGTCATCACAATGGCCTGCACGGCGAGATGGTGGGTGTTGGACTGGCCTGTATCACCAAGGTGTATAAAGACTTTATGGCGCAGGTGACCGATCCTTCGGCTCTGATTCACCCCTACCATGGAATGCCTCATGAGCAGCTCAAGGAGATTCTGGGCTTTATGTATGAGGACGCCATCAAGGAGAGCACGCCGGACGATATGCTGCAGGTAACGCCGGAAAAGGTGATCGCCGCCTGGCCCAAGATCCAGCAGATTGTCGCTGCCATGCCCTCCCATGCCGAGGTTATGGATATGCTTCACAGAGCGGGCGCTCCCTCCACCATGGAGGAGATCGGCGTGGATTCGGTTTATCTGGAAAAGTGCCTCAAATTCTCCCCCTTCATTCGCGGCAGAATTACGCTGATGCGTCTGATTGATTTGATGTTTTAAATAGGAACGTAAAAAAGCCATTGAGGGCGATTGCAAAAGGAATCGTCCGCAATGGCTTAACTTTTTTTGCGGGGAAAAACAACCGCTTACTTGTTAAGCGCCTTCTTTTTCCAACGTCCCAGCCGGTAGAAGAAAGCGGTGATGACGGCGCCGCTGATCCAGGATACCAGCAGGGAGACAAAAATACATTCGCTGCGCCCATTGGGATAGGCTTCGCTGACGGTGAGCCAGGCAATGGCATAAGCCACCGGTACCCGCAGCCCTACCGTTGTGATGATGGAAATCCACATAGGGGTCATGGTATCTCCCGCGCCGCGCATGACGCCGGAGAGAGACTGGGTGACGGCCATAGCAATATATCCCACCGCCAAAATCCGCATCATATATACGCTCAGATCCACCAGCGCTGCGGTTTCGGTGAAGATGGCCATCAGGTATTTTCCGAAAATCAGAATCAGAACGGTGATGGCTGTTGAGGTGGCCACGGCGATCAGGGTACCCTGTTTGGCGCCCTGCTCCACCCGTCTGTAGTCTTTAGCCCCCACATTCTGTCCAGCGTAGGTAGTCAGTGCGGTGCCAAAGGAAAAGTTGGGCATCATTGCGAAAGAATCCACCCGCATGATGATGACGTTGGCGGCGATGAGCATCTCTCCGAAGCTGTTGGTGAGGGACTGGACGATAATCATGGCTGTGGAGAAGATGGCCTGGGTTAATCCCGAGGGAAGTCCCAGCTGGATGACCATCAGCGAATGTCTTTTATCGGGGATGAGATAACGCAGCTTCAGATCAAAGATATCGGTCATTCTCGAGAGTTTGCGCAGGCAGAGAATGGCAGAAACCCCCTGGGCAATGGCGGTTGCCAGAGCCACACCGGCGACGGCCATATTCAGTCCCGCCACAAACCATACATCCAGCACAATGTTGAGCACCGTCGCCACCAGCAGATACAGCAGCGCCGAGACGGAATCTCCCAATCCACGCAGGATACCGCCCAGAATATTATAGTAGGACATACCGGCGATGCCGATAAACAGGATGGTCAGATAGGAATCGCACCACTCGATGATACTTTCCGGGGTGTTGAGCAGATGCAGAAGCGGGCGGATGACCAGCGGAGCCAGCGCCATGATAATCAGGGAAGCGATAGCGGTCAGGGTAATGCAGCAGCCGATGGTTTTGGAGAGTTCCTCCCGCATTTTGGCCCCAAAATACTGGGACACCATGATACCGGCTCCCACCGAGATTCCCACAAACAGAACCAGTAGGAGATTGAGGATGGGTCCGGCGCTTCCCACAGCAGCCAGCGCATTATCTCCCACATATCGCCCCACCACGATGCTGTCCACGGTATTGTACAGCTGTTGGGCCACATTGCCGATGAGCATAGGGATTGCAAATGCGACGATCTTGCGCCATGGGGTACCGGTTGTCATATCGGTAGGGGCAAACAAACTTTTCAGACTGACCATATGGCACGCTCCTATTTTTGGTCTTTCTGTCCGAGTGTGGACAATTACGAAAGACAGTATAACATATTCATGAGAATCTTTCCAATATCCGTTTAAAATTTGTCATATTTTACAGATTGAAACGCAGTTTGTTGTGTAAATATTGAGAAAGTGAGGATTTGCTGTGAGAAACATTCTTGTCGTGGTGGCTTCCAGTCACAAAAACGCCAACACCGATACCTTATCGGATTCCTTTATTCGTGGGGCGGAACAGGCGGGTCATAAGGTGCGCAAAGTGTTTTTGGGCGGCAAAACCATCAATGGATGTTTGGGATGCAATGCTTGCCGCTTTGGAAAACCCTGTGTGCAGAAGGATGCCATGAACGAGCTCTATCCCCTTTTTGACTGGTGCGATACCATTGTGATGGCTTCCCCGTTGTATTTCTGGACCCTTTCCGCACGGCTCAAAGCGTTTTTGGAACGGCTTTATGCCACATCCATGCCGGATGACCATCCGCAAAAGGGAAGATATGAGAGATATCCGGAGAAGGACTGCGTTCTTCTGATGACTGCTGCGGATGATTTTTTCTGGACCTTTGAACAGGCGGTATCCTACTACCGATTCAACTGCGTTCGGTATCTTGGATGGCGGGATCTGGGGATGGTGCTGGCAGGAGGCTGTGGCGGATGCGGCACAGCTCGTAGGGTTCCCCAAGTCTATCTTGACGAGGCCTATCGTTTTGGAAGAAATCTGTAATTGGAGAGAGGAAGAAACGATGAATCTGAAAGAGAGAGCCAAACAGCTGAAGGTGGATCTTCCGGCGGTAATGCTGGCACTGAAGGACCGGCGGACACCGCTTTGGACCAAAGTGTTGGCGGGGATTACCGTGGGATACGCCCTGTCTCCCATCGATTTCATCCCTGATTTTATCCCGGTGTTGGGATATCTGGACGATATCCTTCTGCTTCCGTGCCTGATCGCCCTGACGATAAAATGCATTCCCCAGGAGGTATGGGAGCAGAGCAGACAGCAGGCCCAAGGGCTGTGGCAGGATGGCAAACCTCAAAAATGGTATTTTGCCCTTCCCATTCTCCTGTTCTGGCTGGTGATTCTTTTTTTGATTTCCAAACGGTTTTGGCTTTGAGGGTTGCCAGGGTATCAAAAATGGCCTTGCCCATGGGCAAGGCCATTTTTGTAGACAAAGGAGGAACATTATCCCTCATGATTTTCCAGATAGCGGCTGGCGGCATAGGCATAGAGGGCTGCGCCGATGGGAAGGGCGTTTTCGTCCACCATCATCTTGGGATGATGGGAGCTGTAGATGTGTCCCTGCTCCACTCCGCCGGCTCCCAGCATCAGGAAGGTTGCGGGAACCCGCTCCGCAACGGCGGAGAAGTCCTCGGTGCCGTTGGAGGTGGGCATGACATGGACCTTCTCCGGGGAGAGCATCTCCGCGCAGTAGGAGCCGATCTCGTCGCAGAGGGCTTCATCGGTCACCATAGGCGGCATTCCGTAAACATATTCCACCACCGCTTTGCCGCGGAAGGTGAGAGCGGTTCCCTCAGCGATCTCCTTAACCCGGCGCTTGAGGAAATCCCGTTTTTCATGGTCGGTGGTGCGCACCGAGCATTCCAGCACCGCCTTTCCGGCCTCGGTGTTGCAGGAGGTGCCTCCTTCGATTTTGCCCACCAGCAGCACCGAATGTTCGGTGCAGGGAATCTCCCGCGCCAGAATCTCCTGCAGCGCGATGACGGTATGGGCGGCAATGTTGATGGCGTCCACCCCTTTATCGGGACGGCTGCCGTGGGCGTCCTGGCCCAGAATGGTGATGCGGATCATGTCTCCGGAAAAGTTGGCAGGGCCGCGGGCATAGCTTACGTTGCCCACCTCGCTGTAATCCCGTCCCACCGAGATGTGCAATCCCAACGCCGCGTCCACCTTGGGATTTTCCAGGATGCCGTTTTCAATCATATCCTTGGCGCCGCCCAGCAGCTCCTCTGCGGGTTGGAACATAAATTTGACGGTGCCTTTGAGGGTATCTTCCTTTTCCTTGAGCAGTTTGGCTGCGCCCAGCAGCATGGCGGTATGGCAGTCATGGCCGCAGGAATGGCAGTGGCCGTTCTGCGCCGCAAAGGGAAGCCCGGTTTCCTCCTGCATGGGCAGCGCGTCCATATCGCCCCGGATTAAAATCACCTTGCCGCCTTTGCCCACCGTGCAGGTGACGCCGGCCTTTCCCACCAGCTGGGGTTCATAGCCGTAGGAGCGAAGCTGTTCCATCACCAGCGCCACCGTCTGGGGCAGATCAAAGCCCAGCTCTGCAAAGCCGTGGACTTTCCGCCGGTTGGAAACAATCTCATCCTGTATTTCCAGCGCTCTTTGATAGTAAGGGTTTTCTCTCATAACGGTACATTCCTTTCTGTTGTCAAATCATTGAGGAAAATTTTTTGCTCTTGGGCCGTCCTGGACGGGGAAGGGATATCCCATCTGATCCGTCCAAGATCCATTCCTTCATGTATGGCCGCTGTCGATATACATCCCTTTCCACCTCTTTTCAGAAAGAACAGACGCGAAACAAAAGAAAAACGCTCCTGTCCCAGCTTTTTTGCTGGGACAGGAGCGTTTGGTTCAAAACTCCTGCGGTACCACCCATATTGGCAAATCAAAATTGCCCGCCTCTGTCCATATGCGATGTTATGGAGTCCCCTGGTAACGGCGGAGACCTTCCCGTCAGGTGCTACTGAGCCCGAAGGCGTTTCGTCCTGCCCTCTCAAGTCCATTCAGCAAGGTTTTCTGTCGCTGTGATCCCATCATCCACAGCTCTCTGGGGACGAAAACTCCCTGCCTACTCTTCTCGATCAACGGTTTTTGTACTGTGTTTATTATAGGCACAGCACGACGGGTTTGTCAATGGGCGGGGAAAATTTTTCCTGCGGTGGAAATGAAAGAGAGTTCTTGACAAAAGGGTGGGAGAGGAATATGATAATCATAGAGTACTTGTAATACAACTAACAGCATACAGGAGAGAAGCCCATGAGTGGAGTGAAACCCATCAAGCGGGTCAGCGTTGGAGAACAGGTGTTTACGCAGCTCAAAGAGCTGCTGGTACAGGGAGAGTGGAAACCGGGGGAAAAGCTCCCGTCGGAAAATGAGCTGGCAGCCCAGTTTGGCGTCAGCCGGATCACGGTGCGTCAGGCGCTGCAAAAGCTGGGGGCTTTGGGGCTGGTGGAGACGCGGTTGGGGGAAGGTTCCTTTGTCAAGCAGCTGGAAGCGGCGGACGCGGTGACCCCTCTGATTCCCGCGATTGTGCTGAGCCGGGATACCCTGCCCCAGGTGATGGAATTTCGGGAGATGCTGGAAATCCAGTCGGCGGCGCTGGCGGCCCGCCGTGGGACGCCGCAGCAGCTGGAGCGGCTGGAGTCTATTTTGGAAGCCATGCAGCGCTGTATCGGAGATCCGCAGCGCTTTGGGATGCTGGATGTGGAATTTCATCTCCAGATTGGACGAATGACCTGTAATGATCTGGTGATTCGCACCCAAAGCATTCTGCGGGAGACGTTGCAGCAGGCGATGAACGATGTGGTACAGCTGACAGGCTACCAACCTGGTCTCTACTACCACGGCAAATTGATCGAGGCCTTTCGCAGCCGGGACGAGGCGATGGCGATGCAGTGGATGCGGGAGCATCTGGAAAAGAATAAAACAGCATATGAGACAGAGGAGGAAATCAGTCATGAGCTATGATAAGGAATTGCTGCAAACGCTCCAACAGCAGGCGCGCTGCCTGCGGCGCAATGTGGTAATCAGCATCGGGGTAGGCATTGCGGGGCATCTGGGAGGCTCCTGTTCCAGCGCCGATATTGTTGCAGCGCTGTATTTTTATAAGATGAAACACGACCCCAAGAATCCCAAGATGGAGGACCGGGACCGTTTCCTGCTGAGCAAGGGCCATGTGGCGATTTTGCAGTATGCAGCGCTGGCCCAGTGCGGCTATTTCCCGGTGGAGGACCTCAAACATACCAAGGAGATCGGTTCCTATTTACAGGGTCATCCCGATGTGACCAAGACTCCGGGAATTGAGGCGGGAACCGGTTCGCTGGGACAAGGGCTTTCCATAGGGCTGGGCATGGCATTGGGGCAGAAGGCCAAGGGAATTAAACGCCATACCTATGTGCTGTGCGGCGACGGCGAATTGGCGGAAGGGCAGAACTGGGAGGCCATTATGGCGGCTGGAATCTACCATGCGGATAATCTGGTGGCCATTGTGGATCAAAACGGGCTGCAGGCCACCGGCGCGGTGCGGGATCGTTTTGACACCAATCCTTTGCCGGAAAAATGGAGGGCATTTGGCTGGAACGTCATCGAGATCGACGGGCACGATATGGAACAGATCCTGACGGCGCTGGACGGGGCGGATGAGGTGAAAGGGATGCCCACCGTCATCATCGCCCACACCGTCAAGGGAAAAGGCATCAGTTTTGCGGAAAATGTGGTGAGCTTTCACAACGGCATTCTCTCCCAGCAGCAATACGATCAGGCGCTGGAAGAACTGTCCTGAATGACGATAGAAGGAGGGGTTTCACATGGCTTATACCAATCAGAGAATTGCATACGGAAATACCCTGGTAGAACTGGGAAAGGAAAATCCGGATGTGGTGGTGCTGGACGCGGATCTGGCGGGCTCCACCACGGGAAAGATGTTTGAACAGGCGTTTCCCGAAAGACATTATGAGATGGGGATTGCCGAGGCCAACATGACCTCGGTGGCCGCGGGGATGGCCCAGACCGGGCTGATTCCCTTCACCAACTCCTTTGCGGTGTTTGCCGCCGGCCGTGCCTACGATCAGATTCGTCAGACCATCTCCATCGGGCGTCTTAATGTCAAAATTGTGGGGTCCTCCGCAGGGCTTTCGGACTTTGGCGATGGCTCCACCCATCAATCGGTGGAGGATATCGCGTATATGCGGGCGATTCCGGGTATGGTAGTCATCTGCCCCGCCGATGCCAATGAGACGGTGGAGGCGACCAAGGCTTTGGCAAAGTATCATGGGCCCGCTTATCTGCGGCTCAATCGCAACGATTATGAGAACGTAACCCCGGAGGGTAAGCCCTTTGAGATCGGTGTACCCACCATGCTTCGGGATGGCGGGGATGTGGTGATTTTCGCTACCGGTTATATGGTGGGGCTGTCCCTGGCGGCAGCCAAGGAATTGGAGGGAGAACTGTCGGTGCGGGTGGTCAATGTCAGCACCATCAAACCCCTCAATTCCCAGAAGATTGCCCAGTTGGCTGAAGGTTGCCGGGGGGTTGTCACCGCTGAGGAGCATAGCGTGATCGGCGGTTTGGGCAGCGCTATCGCGGAGGTGCTGCGCCGCAGCGGCAAACCCATTGAGTTTGTGGGAATTGAAGATACCTTTGGATGCAGCGGGCACAATTATGCCGAGGTGCTGCAATACCATGGCCTGACGGTGGAGCACATTGTGCAGGCAGTTCGTTCCATCGCCCGGCAGGGGTGATGGCTGCTGCCGGGAAACGCGAAATTGGAAAAGGGGACAGAGCATCGATGATAACGGCAGCTTCATATTTGGAAAAATTGTTTTCCCTGGAAGGTAAGGTTGTGCTTTTCACCGGCGCCGCGGGCGGCATAGGGAGCGCTCTGTGCAAAGCGCTGGCACAGGCGGGCGCTTCGGTGGCGCTTTGCGACATCAATCTTTCCTCGCTGCAAGCCCTTCAGGGCGAGATTGTACAGGCAGACGGCGGCGCATCGGTTCATTTGTTGGATGTCACCGACAAAGAGAACATCTCCGCCTGTGTGGAAGAGATTGTCCGGATGTATGGGCATATCGACGTTTTGGTCAACTGTGCAGGGATCAATAAGCGCATAGGCCTTGCGGATTATGATGAGCAGACCTATGACCGTATTATGGATATCAATCTCAAGGGAACCTTTTTTGTAACCCAGGCGGTTGCCCGCCAGATGAAGGAGCAGTTTTTGCGCACCGGTAAGGGCGGCAGCATCATCAACATTGGTTCCCACAATACCGGATGGGTGCTGGGAGGCTGTTCGGTATATGCAGCCACCAAAAGCGGGGTATACGCCTTGACCAAGTCTGAATCGGTGGAATGGGCCAAATATGGTATTCGTTCCAACTGTATCAGCCCGGGACATATCCAAACCCCGCTGACTACGGTGACCTGGGAACATCCCACTCGCTCCAAGTATCTGCTGGAACATATCGCCATGAACCGGCCTGGATATCCGGAGGATATTGTGGGTGTCTGTATTCTTCTGGCATCTGATGCCTCCGCCTATATCACCGGATGCGAATATCGGGTGGATGGCGGGTGTATTTCCGGAGGACAGCCCTGGGAATACGATACGGATTTTTAAAAATTCCGGTTTATCTTTAGGCGTCCTGTTTCTACATTCTACAGCAGTGGCTGCTGCAAAAGAGAATGTATCAACATAGGCCCCCAAAGGAAGCACAACCGCTTCTTTTGGGGGCCTGTGTTTGGTTTGGAATTGTTTTGGCAGGCTGCGATATTGCCGAATTTTGCGGCAGGTCTGTTTCTCAGATGTTTTTTACCCTTTGGGTCAGGCGAAGGGTTTTGCCGTCTCGCAGCACGATTTCCGCCTCCCAGACATCCCCATCCCTTGTGAGGAAGCCGTCCTGTTTCCAGTTGGAGCGAAACCCGCAGGTAAAGCTCTCATCGTAGCAGGTATAGACCAGCTCGCCGTTTTGATAAAACCGCACATAGTTGACCTTCTCGGGGTAAAGGCAGGCAACCCTGGGAAAACGGATGCCGTGGTGATGCATCTGTGGCTCAAAGCCCTGAAAATAATACTGTTCTTCCGGCGCAATCTCCGGTTGGGCGATGCCGAGCATATCTGCCATCCTCCAGGCAAAGAAGGCGTCTTCCCCTCGGGTGATTCCCCAATCCACGGGAGGTTCCTGCTTGGTCATATTGTTGTAATATCCCCAGGAACAGCAGGTTTCCTCACACACCTGCAGCTGCCCGATGGCCTGGGAATCCTCGTTGATGACAATCGGTTTCTCCCCCGCATATTCTTTTGCCCTGCGAATATGATTGTAGAGCTGAGAGCGGCTTTCCCCGTTGCCATGAATCAACACAATATCGCTTGCCTGGCAGACCTCCCGGTGCAGATACCCTCCGGCTCCGCTGCACCCTACCGCCAGATTTGGGGCGATCTGTTTTGCCAGATGGATCAGCGCGACAATCCCCTGAGGTTCGTGGAGGATGGGCAGGGAGGAGAAGGCGGAGACGTTGTGTTCGTTGGCGATTTCAATGACGATGTTTGCAAAGCCGGTATCCCGCAGATAACGGGTCATCGATTCCACAATGCGGATGACCGCTGCTGCCCCCTGAAGGGATGCGGCGTTAAATCCGTAAAAGTAGCTGACGATGACGGCCATACCCAGCCGGTCGCAGGCTTCAAGGATCCGGTACAGCCGCTGCAGATAGGCAGGGTCAATCCAGGTTCCGTCAAGGGAGAAGGGCTGGTTTTGCAGTTCCTCGCCCGGTATGGTGAAGCAGGCGCCGCCCCCCTGCATCCCCACCGTAATGGCCCGCAGCCCTTTTTCATACCACCGGGGAAGCGCCGCGATCAGTGCGTCGGTGTTCTGCTGCGGGTCGAAGGTTTTTCCGTATCGGTGGAACTGGGCGCGGTTTTTGCTGTCAAAGACCCCTTGGATGAACCTTGCGTTCATGAGCAGTCCGTGCATCTGCGGTTTGACGGTGGGAATCTCCGAATAGGTGAGTTTGCCGTTGATGCGAAATTTGTCTTTGTCGATGGTTAGCTTTGTCTGGGACATGATCTGTTCTCCTCCTTCCATGTAACAATTTTGAGCTGTATTTTGAATTGGGAGTTTATCCGATGAGTTCTTTTTTCCAGTGTATGGTAGGAAACCGCAAAAGTCAACGGGAGATGGGATAAAAAAAGAAGGGCTGTTTTGGGGATAGCGGCGAATTTGCCTGGGGATATCTGGTATAACCGTACTGGATCGGCGCAAACTATAGGTAGCGTCCAGCAGAGTGCCGCTGCTTGACACATACGTTGCTTTCGGATACAATAACTATGAATGATGTGTTCGTTTTCCGGCAATCCTTTCCGGGAATGGATTCCGTTTGCAGGGGGCGTTTTACTGCTTCGGATTTTCTCGGTTTTGTGTGCTTTCTGAGATGAAAGTGGTATTTTTTTGCTTTTTTCCGGATGGTTCTCTGTTTTCCGGAGAGAAGGGAGATTTTCTGTGCATTTTCATGCTGCACAAGAGAAGGATAGATCGCTGTGAAATACCCCTGACAGGGCGCTCAGAGGATACCCCAGTGGCGCGGATAGAAAGGCCGGTTCATCTCATCATGTATATAAGTTGTATGGACAGTAATTTTGGAAACAGGAAAAACCAGCAGTTTAGAACGTTTCAATTGGAAGGGCGGATAAAGCTGCCGTCATTTTGCTGGTTGTCAGAAGAATTTGGAGGTAATGATAGTGACACAACAGGAGAAAAAAGAGAATAACCAGTCTGCAAGAGCGAAGGCAGAGGAAAACGGTTCGGAGGCAGCGGCACACAGCAAACGTCCTGTACGCCGCAGTACCAGCAGAAGAAACCCGGAAAGACAGGCAAAATCGGCGCAGGCGTCCACCGTTTCCGCCAAAGAACAGCCGGCCAAACAGACAATCTCCAAGGAAGGGCGTACCGCCTCTCCCCGCCGCAGCTCCAGAGGGCGCCAGGTGCGCAAAACCCCGGTGAAGATCATCTCTTTGGGCGGACTGGGCGAGATTGGAAAGAATATTTATGTCTATGAATGTGCCAACGATATCATCATTGTGGACTGCGGCCTTGCGTTCCCGGACGATGAGATGCTGGGCGTCGATCTGGTGATCCCGGATTTTACCTATCTGGAACGCAACCGCGAAAAGATTCGGGGCATCTTTTTGACCCACGGGCATGAGGACCATATTGGCGCGGTACCGTATCTGCTCAAAAAGCTCAATGTCCCGGTATACGCTACCCGGTTGACACTGGGGCTGCTGGAAGGAAAACTGGTGGAACACGGGATTCTTTCCTCCACCCAGCTCAATGTGGTAAAGCCCAAAGATATCATCAAAGCGGGATGTATGGCGGTGGAATTTATCCGGGTAAACCATTCCATCCCCGACGCCTGCGCCATGGCGATACACACCCCGGCAGGCGTGATCATCCATACCGGCGACTTTAAGGTGGATTACTCCCCCATCCAGGGAGAGATCATCGATCTGGCCCGCTTCGGCGAGCTGGGAAGCCGCGGGGTCCTGGCGTTGTTGGGGGAATCCACCAACGCGGAGCGCCCCGGCAGTACCACCAGCGAGCGCAAGGTGGGAGAAACCTTTGAGACGCTCTTCAACCGTGCGGAGAAAAAGCGGATCATCATCGCGACCTTCGCCTCCAACGTGCACCGGGTGCAGCAGATCATCTCCGCGGCGGTTCGCCACGGCCGTAAGGTCGCCATCTCCGGGCGCAGCATGGTCAACGCCACCGCCACCGCCCTGGAGCTGGGATATCTGGATATCCCAGATGGGACGCTGGTGGACATCGATGCCATCGGCCGCTACAGCGATGAGCAGATGGTAATCATCACCACCGGAAGCCAGGGAGAGCCTATGTCCGCCCTCAGCCGTATGGCCATGAGCGATCACCGGAAGGTTTCGGTTACCCCCAACGATTTCATCATCATCTCCGCCAAACCCATCCCCGGAAACGAGAAAACGGTCAGCCGGGTCATCAATGAGCTGATGAAGCTGGGCGCCGAGGTGATCTACGACAATATGTATGAGGTTCACGTTTCCGGCCATGCCTGTCAGGATGAGCTGCGCCTGATGCTGGGATTAACCCGCCCCAAGTTCTTTATTCCCATTCACGGGGAATATAAGCATATGAAAAAGCACGCCGATCTGGCGGTCGCGGTGGGGGTGGAGCCCCAGAACATCTTTATCAGCGATATCGGTAAGGTGCTGGAAACCGACGGGGTGGATATGAAGTATACCGGTACCGTTCCCGCCGGACGGGTGCTGGTGGATGGCCTGGGCGTAGGCGATGTGGGCAGCATTGTGCTGCGGGATCGCAAACACCTGGCGCAGGACGGCCTGATTGTGGTGGTTGTGACGCTGGACGCACAGACGGGACTGATTATGGCCGGTCCGGACATCATTTCCAGAGGTTTTGTCTATGTCCGGGAGGCGGAGGCCATGATGAACGAGGCGCGCAGGATTGCCCGGGATGCCGTGGAGAGCTGCGGGGATACCGGGGTTCACGAGTGGTCCAATATCAAGCAGCGGCTGAAGGATGACCTATCCGATTATTTCTACGGACAGACCAAGCGCAGTCCGATGATTTTGCCGGTGATTCAGCAGATTTAACCTGAGCAGTGAGCAGGGACGCCCTTTCGGTTTTCGGCCGGAGGGCGTCCCTTTTGGCTTTTTGGGCGGAATTCGCCCGTATGGTTTAAATCGGCAGGTTGCTGAAATGGAAAAATGTCTGTGCAATACGTTTTTTTTTACAAAAAATCCATGAAAAAAGATGGAAGTACGATTTTTAGTTGTTTATTTGCCGAGAATCTATTATAATGGGGACATACGACGAATACACTGGAATGAAATAAAATTCTTTTTGCGGTGGACTGCGTCGTCAGGAAGGTGGTTGGAGTGAAAAAACGGATCGCAATGGTGACTCCTGCTCTGGTCTTGCTGTTGCTGCTCTGCGCGGCTATGACGACAGCGACCTTTTTCTATAATCGTCCCCTGTTTTATCTGGAGCTGGCGCTGTTTTTGTTGGCTGTGGGTGTCGTGATCATCTGTATGCGGCGTTCTCAGAAGTACACCCATCAGCTCTTGGGATATATGGGGGAACTGCTCTCCGATACCCAGCGCGGGGTTTTGACGGCGTTTCCGCTGCCGGTGCTCATTACCGATATCGAGGGGCAGATTGTCTGGTATAACGATCTGTTCCGCAATGTGGTGCTGGGCGGAAACGATCTGTACGACGGCAACATTGCCCAGGTGGCAAACATCGATCACACCCAGGATTGTCCCGAAAAAGGGATCAACATTGTCCGCAGCGGGCGGGAATATACCGTCTATTTTTCCAACGCGGCAAAACATGAGGAAAGGCTGAAGGTATTCTATTTTGTGGACGATACCGCCATCAAACGCCTGGCCCATGAATACCAGGTCACCCGTCCCTCGGTTGCCATCATTTTGGTGGATAACTATGAGGAGCTGATGCAAAACGCCAAGGAAAATGAACGCTCTCAGATCTTTGCGGAGATTGAAACCATCATCGAAAAGTATTGTGCCGCCCACAAAGCGTTCATCTATAAAACCGACCGGGATCGCTATATTGCCATTGTAGAAAAACAGTACCTGGAAAAGATGATCAAAGGGCGTTTTGAGGTACTGGACAGCGTGCGCGGCATCAGCGCTTCCGACAATATGCCGGCGACCCTCTCCATCGGTGTGGGGATCGGGGCAAAGGATCTGATGGAATCGGAACAGATGGCACGCCAGGCGCTGGATATGTGTCTGGGCCGCGGCGGCGACCAGGCGGTGGTGCGCAGCCGGGAAGGCTATGAATTTTTCGGCGGAGTCTCCAAAGGGGTGGAGAAGCGTACCAAGGTAAAGGCGAGAATTGTGGCTTCCGCATTGCAGGAACTGCTGGAATCCCACGACCATGTGGTGGTGATGGGGCACCGGTTCGCGGATATGGATAGCCTGGGCGCTGCGGTGGGGATGTACCGGGTTGCCCGTTCCATGGGCAAACAGGTCTGCATCGCCATCGATCCCAAAAGGCATCTGGTGGCGCCGCTGATTGCGCGGCTGGTTGAAAACGGGTATGGCCCGGCGTTTCGCTCCCCTGCGGATGTGCTGGCCAATTTGCAGCCCAACACCCTGCTGATTGTGGTGGATACCCATCTGAAAAATGTGGTGGAATCCTATGACCTGTATGCCGCCTGCAAGACGGTGGTGGTCATCGATCATCACCGCAAGATGGTCAATCATATTGACAACGCAGTGATTTTCTATCATGAACCCTACGCGTCCTCCGCTTCTGAGATGGTGGCGGAGATGCTCCCTTATTTTGGAGAGAAGCGGCGGATTACCCGTGTGGAGGCGGAAGCGCTGCTGGCCGGCATTATGCTGGACACCAAAAACTTTGTCATGCGCGCCGGTGTGAGAACCTTTGAGGCGGCGGCCTATCTGCGCCGGATGGGGGCGGATACAGTGGAGGTACGCAAACTGTTTTCCACCAGCATGGAGGAATACCGTTCCCGGACCAAGATCATCTCCTCCACCCAGATCTACCGGCGGTGTGCCATTGCCGGCGTCAATGAGCCGCTGGAACACGTCAAGTTGGTGGCGCCTCAGGCGGCGGATGAGCTGCTCAACATCACCGATGTGGACGCTTCCTTTGCCCTCTATGAATACGACGGTGGTGTTTCCATCTCCGCAAGGAGTATGGGCGCGATCAACGTGCAGGTGATTATGGAAAGACTGGGGGGAGGCGGACACCAGACCATGGCCGCCACCCAGATGAGCGGAATCACCTTTGATGAAGCATACCAAAAGCTGCTCGCTGCCATCGATGAATTTTATCAGTCCAGAGGAGGCCGCCAGCCGTAATTTTCAGTTTCTTCCGGGAGCTGGTCCCGGCGCAAAAAAAGGGAATCCTATGGGTTCGGCGGCGGCTTTGTCGGCTGCCGCGGGATGCATATTTTTGATGGATGATGGAGAAAGGATGAAAACCCCATGAAAGTAATTTTGAAACAGGACGTCAAGGGCTCCGGCAAAAAAGGCCAGTTGATCGAGGTTTCCGATGGATATGCCCGCAATTTTCTTCTGGCGAAAGGTTTGGCCATAGAGGCGACCGCCCAGAATCTCAATGTGCTCAAGGCCAAGGAAGCGTCGGTGCAGTACCGGACTCAGATGGAGCGGGAGCAGGCGGAGACTGCCGCCAAGATTCTGGAGGGAAAGACCGTAAAGATGACCGCCAAAGCCGGTACCGGCGGACGGCTGTTCGGTTCGGTCACCGCAAAGGAGATCGCGGAGGAACTGAAAAAGCAGCTGAAGGTTGAGGTGGACAAAAAGAAGATTGTGCTGGGGATGGATATCAAGTCCTTTGGCACCTACACCGCGGAGATTAAGCTGTATAACGGCGTATCGGCCAAGGTAAACGTGATGGTAACCGAAGCCTAAATTTTGATGTTGCCGGCACAGGGGAAGGCCCTGCCTACAACAATGCTGTCAGACGCCGGCGAATACTTTGATATACCGACATAGGGATAAACGGCCTTTGAGGGCGGTTTGTCCCTTTTTCGCTGAGAAAGGAGACATGGCCCATGGCGGATACGCCCCAAACGGTATCCTCCTACCTGGATGCGGGGGAGGAGTTTTCCCGGCAGATGCCCTACCATCTGGAGGCGGAGCAGTCGGTGCTGGGCGCGGTGCTCATCGATTCCGGATGCCTTTCCACCGTGCTGGAATACATCCGGCCGGAGAGCTTTTACCGGCGTCAGCACCAGGAACTTTTCTCCATCATGGTGGCGATGTTTTCCGCCGGTCAGCCCATCGATTTTGTCACGGTACTGGACCGGGCGGTGGCGGAAAACGTCTTTGAGACCGATCAGGCGGCCAGAATTTATCTGGCGCAGATTGCCCAGATTGTCCCCACCACCTCCAACGTGGAGGCTTATGCCCGCATTGTGCAGGAAAAATATCAGCTGCGCTGCCTGATGAATGTAGCCAAAGAGGTTTTGCAGTCGGTTTCCGAGAGCGGGGAGCAGGACGCGTCCGCCCTTTTGGATATGGCGGAACAGAAGATCTTTGAGATCCGTCAGGGACGGGAAGCCTCGGGGTTTCAGCGCATCGATGAGATTATCATCGGGACCTACGACCATCTGCAAAAGCTTACCGGCGAGGATAAGGAACTGTATCTGGGAATGTCCACCGGTTTTTCCGACCTGGATACCATCCTCACAGGGCTCAACAAAAGCGATCTGATTTTGGTGGCTGCCCGTCCCGCTATGGGAAAATCCGCCTTTGCGCTGAACATTGCCGCCAATGTGGCGCGGCGTCAGAACAAAAAGGTGGCTATCTTCAATCTGGAGATGAGCAAGGAACAGCTGGTGGAGCGTATGCTCTCCAGCGAAGGGTCCATCACCGGCAACCTGATGCGTACCGGCAACCTTTCGGGGGACGATTGGGTGCGTCTGGCGGGCGCTGCCCAGAATCTTTCCACCATGCCCATCTATATCGACGATGCAGCGGGCATCAGCGTGCCGGAGATGAAGGCGCGGCTGCGCCGTCTCAAGGATCTGGGACTGGTTATCATCGATTACCTTCAGCTGATGACCTCTGGGCGGCGGATAGAAAACCGTGTTCAGGAGGTTTCCGAGATTACCCGGGGACTGAAGATTATGGCAAAGGAGCTGGATGTGCCGGTAATTACCCTCTCCCAGCTCTCCCGCGGGCCCGATTCCCGCGCCGATCACCGGCCGGTGCTCTCGGATTTGCGGGAATCCGGTTCCATCGAGCAGGACGCGGATATCGTGTTGTTTTTGTACCGGGACGCCTACTACAATCAGGATTCCCCGGAGCAGAATATTGCGGAATGTATTGTAGCCAAAAACCGTCACGGGGAAACCGGTACGGTGAAGATTGGCTGGGACGGGCGGTATACCCGGTTCTGTGGATTGGAGCGGTTCCGGGATGCGCCATAAGGTAGAGGAGAGTATCCGGCAATTTTCCATGTTCTCCCCAGGAGATGGGGTGGTGGTGGGGCTTTCCGGCGGCGCCGATTCGGTGACGCTGCTGCATCTGCTGCACAGCCTATCCCAGTATGGGTTGCAGCTGTATCCCTGCCATATCAACCATAACCTGCGAGGGGAGGAGGCGCTGCGGGATCAGCGGTTTTGTGAAGCGCTATGTAAAGAACTGGGCCTATCCCTTCGCTGTTTTTCTCTGGATGCTGCCGGATATGCCCGGGAACATCACATGAGTGTGGAGCAGGGGGCCAGGGAGCTGCGTTACCAGTGTTTTGTCCAGCTGGCACAGCAAACCGGTGCTACCGTGATTGCCACTGCCCATACCCTCAGTGACAGTGTGGAGACGGTGCTGCTCTCGCTTAGCCGTGGAACAGCTCTGGCAGGGATCTGCGGGATTCCGCCGGTGCGTTACAGCGATGAGGGGCTGCGGATTGTCCGTCCTCTCATCGGATGCACCCGCGCCCAGGTGGAGGAATATTGTGTGCTCCAGCAGCTCTCCTATGTCACCGACAGTACCAACCTGTCCGACGATTATACCCGCAACCGTATCCGCCATCAGGTCCTTCCGCTGCTGCGGCAGCTCAACCCTTCTTTGGAACAGACGGTGGAGCGGATGACGCAGCTGCTGCGGCTGGATGAAGACTATCTGGAGCGGCAGGTTTCCCGCTGTCTGGAGGATATCACTTGGAAGAACGGTTTTTCCAGGACGGATTTCTGTGTCCTGGACCCGGCGCTTCAGGGAAGGGTGCTGCGCCGAATCCTTTCCCAGGCGGGCCTATCCTACGATCAAAAGCGTCTCGCTCTGTGCCAAGCGGCGGTGATCTGCGGAAAAGGGGGCGTGACGCTGGGGAAAGAGCTGTCCCTACAGGTGAATGGGGAAAGTTTTTGGCTGCAATACCATCAGGAGCAGCAGCCCTTCTTTTCCTTTTCCCTGGCGCCGGATCAGGAGCGATGGCAATATGAAGCGGCGGGGAAGCGGTATGATTTTCGGCTTCAGCAGACCCCGAATCAGGAAAAAATTCCTGCCCTTTGTGAACAAACTGAAAAATTTAAAAAAAGCGGCGGCAACGTATTAAAAAATACCCTTGACTATGATAAAATATATGGTACTGTCAAACTGAGACAAAAGGGCGATGGAGACCGTTTTACCCCGGTAGGGCACAGCGGCAGCCATTCCCTGAAAAAGCTGTATCAGCAGGCGGCGATCTCCCCCCCACAGCGCTGGAAGATGGCGGTTTTGGAGGATGAAATGGGAATCATTTGGGCGGAAGGTTTTGGCTGTGACCGGCGGGTGATGCCGGATCAGCATTCCCGGCGGTTGTTGAAGATCTCTGTCTGCCCTTTACAGCACGATACAGAAGAAAAAACGGAGGATAGCGCTATGACAATGCAAGTTTTTTCCGAAATGGATCAGGATATTCAGGAGGTTCTCTATTCGCAGCAGATGCTTCAGGAGAAGGTAAAAGAGATGGGCGAGGCCATCAGCCGGGATTATGCCGGGAAAAACCTTCTGTTGGTCAGCGTCCTCAAAGGTTCCGTGGTATTCATGGCGGATCTGATGCGGGCGATCACCATCCCTGCCCGGATTGATTTCATGTCGGTTTCCAGCTATGGTTCCGGGGTAAAGACTTCCGGCGTGGTAAAGATCCTCAAGGATCTGGATTTGCAGCTGGAAGGGTATGACCTGCTGATTGTGGAGGATATTCTGGACAGCGGTATGACCCTAAGCTATCTCAAAAAGATTCTCTCCGAGCGCAAACCCAACAGCATCCGTATTGCCACGCTGCTGGATAAACCGGAGTGCAGAAAAGCGGATATTGCCGCGGATTACTATGGTTTCCACTGCCCCAACGCATTTCTGGTGGGGTATGGACTGGATTATGCGGAAAAATACCGCAACCTTCCCTATATCGGCATTCTCAAGCGGGAAGTGTACGAAAAATAAATGTAAGTTTACATGGCAACAATTTTTTCCGTCTGTGCGCCAACCGGCACCGCAGCGGAGAACGCTATCCCGATTGTTAGGGCAAAAAGGAGTGAAATTATTTGGCAGGTAAGAAAGGCAGTGGTTTTGGCATCTATATTGCGGTGCTGGTGGTCGTGACCATCTTTGCCGCGATGATGTTCTCAACCATGGATACCCAGAGCAACTCGATGATCTATTCCGATGTAGTCAAGTTGTTCGAGCAGGATAAGGTGGAGGAATACTCCCTGGATTTCAGCACCGGACAGCTTTCCATGAAGGTGGAAGGACAGCCGTATCCGGTGGAATACTATGTTCCCAACATTTCCCTGTTTTTGGATGACATCGAGGGGTTTGTGGAGCAGCACAATACCGCTAATCCCGATGACCGCATCAACTATAACTGGATTCCCCCCAAATCCACCCCTTGGTGGGTGACGCTGCTTCCTTCGTTGCTGCTGATTGTGGCGATGGCGGCGCTGTGGTTTTTTATGATGCGTCAAACCGGCGGCGGCGGAAACGTGATGAACTTCGGCAAGGCAAAGCTTAAACCTCAGTCCGATGGGCGCAGAGTGACCTTTGACGATGTGGCCGGCGCAGACGAGGAGAAGGCGGAGCTGGAGGAGGTTGTGGGATTCCTTAAAGATCCCAAACGCTTCAACGATTTGGGCGCCCGGATTCCCAAAGGTGTTTTGCTCATGGGCCCTCCCGGTACCGGTAAAACCCTGTTGGCAAGGGCGGTAGCCGGTGAGGCAGGGGTTCCCTTTTTCTCCATCTCCGGTTCCGATTTTGTGGAGATGTTTGTGGGTGTGGGTGCTTCCCGTGTCCGCGATCTGTTTGAACAGGCCAAAAAGAATGCCCCCAGCATTGTGTTTATCGATGAGATCGATGCGGTGGGCCGTCACCGCGGCGCCGGTCTCGGCGGCGGTCACGACGAGCGGGAACAGACCCTCAACCAGCTTTTGGTGGAGATGGATGGTTTTGCCGCCAACTCCGGCGTTATTGTCATCGCCGCCACCAACCGTCGGGATATTCTGGACCCGGCGCTGCTGCGCCCTGGCCGGTTTGACCGTCAGGTGGTGGTTTCCTATCCCGACGTCAAGGGACGGGAGGCCATTTTGAAGGTACACGCCCGCAACAAACCCATCGGTCCCGACGTAAATCTGGGTACCATCGCCAAGACCACCGCCGGTTTTACCGGAGCGGATCTGGAAAACCTGCTCAACGAGGCCGCGCTGCTGGCGGTTAAGCGGGGACGCAAGGCGCTGGTGATGGAGGATATCCAGGAGGCGACCATCAAGGTGGTGGCTGGTCCGGAGAAGAAATCCCATGTCGTGCCTCCCAAAGACAAACGCCTCACCGCTTTCCACGAAGCCGGTCACGCGGTATGCACCTACTATTGTCCTACCCAGGACCCGGTACACCAGGTTTCCATCATTCCCAGAGGAATGGCAGGAGGATTTACCATGTCGCTGCCCTCTGAGGACCGCAACTACCGGCGGAAAAGCGAGATGGAGGAGGATCTGGTGGTGCTGCTGGGCGGCCGTGTGGCGGAACAGCTGGTGCTGGATGATATCTCCACCGGCGCTTCCAACGATATTGAGCGGGCCAGCGATCTGGCGCGCAGCATGGTGACCAAGTATGGCTTTAGCGAAAAGCTGGGCCCCATCGTATATGGTTCGGGCCAGAGCGAAATTTTCTTGGGCCGTGATTTTAACCAGACCCAGAACTATTCCGATCATGTAGCGTTCCAGATTGACGGTGAGGTGCGTAAGCTCATCGACGTAGCCTATGAGCGCACTGAGAAGATCCTCTCCGATCATATGGATCAGCTGCACACGGTGGCAAACTATCTGTACGATCACGAGAAGATCGAGGCGGATGAGTTTAAAGCGCTGATGGAAGGAAAGCTGATTGCCGGAACCAACGCGGAGTTTCTCCCGGACGAAAAGAATCCCGGCGAACAGACACAGCACACCACCTCTGCGGCGGATTCCGTCGAGAACAAGGAGACGCCGGTGCAGGAGGAAACCGCAGATTCTCAGCCACAGAGTGATATTCCTTCTCCGGAAATTCCTCAGCCCTCCATCCCGGAGACTAAGCTGCCTGATGATGCAACTGACGACAGCAACCCCTGATTTCTGTTTAGAGATTTTGTTTGACCGCAAAAGATGCGCTAGCGTCTTTTGCGGTTTTTTCTGTTTGTAGGCAGATGAAAGCCGTCAGAAAGGCATTATTGACCAGGGATAGACGATATGATATAGTGATGGTAGAAGATGGTATCCTGCGATTATGGATGGGAGTGTTGCGATATGTGGATTTTCTGTACCCTTCTCACAGCGCTGCTCTGCGGCATTGTGATCGGGGGATGCAGCCGGAATGTAACCGCCGGTTCTTTTTTCTCCGACGTTCTGGATGTCCCCGGAGATTATCCCGCGTTTTTGGAGTCCTTTTCGGAGACGTCTTTTCCCGATGAACGCATCCAACCCTCTGTAGAGGATGTGAAGGGTGAGGAAATGCTTCGGGAGGAGACGCAAGCACTGCCCGCGCCTGATGTAGAGGTGCCTGTGGAGCGGAAGGGGGCGGCGCCTGAACCTGACAAAAAGCTGCCTGTCGGACCAAAAGGAGAAGCACGGCCCAAACCCAATGCAGAACTGATTGCAGAGCCGGAGCATTTAAGTCTGGATGATCCGAAAAAAGGTCCTGCCGCCCACGATACTTGCCGGTTGCCACAGCCTGATGCAGAGAAACCGGTAGAAAGCGTGAGCGGACCGATGATGAAGCCGCTGAAACAGCCGGAAGCAGCATCCCCCATTTTCCCGCCGGCTCCTCAGCCGCCTCAAAATTCCGGTCCGGATCAGCCTCCGGTTCCTGGGGGAAAAGCTCTGGTTTAAAGAGATTTATCCCCGTCAATATTGGTTATCGAGAAAACGTGAAACTGCCCTTTGCCATAGCCGTGCTATGGCAAAGGCTTTGTTTTTTCGCCCCCGCCAAGCGCAGGGGTGGGCCCGCAAAGGGCTTGACAATCGGGGCATAATACCGTTTAATAGAAGATGCAGTTGCTAAAAAAGAACATATGATTCTTTCAATGGATAGAAAAGAGAAAGCAAGGAGGAGCTTCATGGCAGAGAAAAACAGCCGCGGATATACAAACGACAGCATATCCTCCCTCAAGGGGGCGGACAGGGTCCGCAAACGCCCGGGAGTGATATTCGGCTCAGACGGACTGGAGGGATGTGAGCACTCGGTATTTGAGATTCTCTCCAACTCCATCGACGAGGCCCGGGAAGGACGCGGCAGCCGGATTATTTTGACCAAATACCGGGACTGCTCTTATGAGGTGACCGACTATGGCTGCGGAATCCCGGTGGATTATAACAGCCGGGAGCAGCGGTATAACTGGGAGCTGGTGTTCTGCGAGATGTATGCCGGAGGAAAATACGATACCGGCAGCGGAAACTATGAATTTTCCCTGGGGCTCAACGGCTTGGGCCTGTGCGCCACCCAGTACGCCTCCGAGTATATGGATGTGGAGATTTTTCGGGACGGGCAGCGCTTTACCCTCTCCTTCCAGAAAGGGGAGAATGTGGGCGGACTGCATCAGGAGCCTTACAAATATAAATCCACCGGCACCAGAATCCGCTGGAAACCGGATCTGGAGGTATTCACCGAGATCGATATCCCCAAAAGCTATTTTGAGGACGTGCTCAAGCGTCAGGCGGTGGTGAATCCCGGTGTTGTGCTGGTACTGCGGTATGAGACGGAAAATGGTTTTGAGGAGACAGAGTACTGCTATCAGGATGGCATTGTGGATTATGTGAAGGAGCTGGTGGGGGAGACCGGGGAAACTTCCCGGGCGCTCACGCCGGTGCAGTACTGGCAGTGCGAGCGAACCGGCCGGGACCGGGAGGATAAGCCGGAATACCGGGTGGTACTGAACATTGCGGTTTGTTTTTCCAACCAGCTGAAGCTCCAGGAATATTACCACAATTCCTCCCATCTGGAACACGGCGGCACCCCGGAGAAGGCGGTGCGGGCCGCTTTTGTCTATCAGATTGACAACTATCTCAAGCAGGGCAACAAATATCTCAAAGGGGAGAGCAAAATCACCTTTGCCGATGTGGACGAGTGTCTGGTGCTGGTCTCCTCCTCCTTCTCCACCCAGACCTCCTATGAGAACCAGACCAAAAAGTCCATCACCAACCGCTTTATCTATGAGGCGATGAACGCATTTTTGCGCCATCAGCTGGAAATCTATTTTATCGAAAACCCCGACGACGCCCAGAAAATCGCCGAACAGGTGCTGATCAACAAGCGCAGCCGGGAAAACGCCGAGAAAACCCGTCAGAATCTGAAAAAGAAGCTGGCCGGCACCATCGACCTTTCCAACCGGGTGCAGAAGTTTGTGGACTGCCGCAGCAAGGATGTTTCCCGCCGGGAAGTATATATTGTGGAGGGCGATTCGGCTCTGGGATCGGTCAAACTGGGACGGGATGCGGAGTTTCAGGCGGTGATCCCCATCCGGGGAAAGATTCTCAACTGCCTCAAATCCGAGTACGACAAAATTTTCAAAAATGAGATCATCACCGATCTAATCAAGGTGCTGGGATGCGGGGTGGAGGTTAAGACCAAGGCCAACAAGGATCTGTCCTCTTTTGATCTCTCGGCGCTGCGCTGGAGCAAGGTGATTATCTGCACCGATGCGGATGTGGATGGCTTCCATATCCGTACCCTGGTGTTGACCATGCTCTACCGGCTGACCCCCACCCTGATTGAGCGGGGATATGTTTATATTGCTGAGTCCCCGCTGTATGAGATTACCTGCGGGGAGCAGACCTATTTTGCCTATACCGATGGGGAGAAGGCGTCCATTCTGGAAAAGATTGGTCCCAAGAAAAAGTATACCATCCAGCGCTCCAAGGGGCTTGGCGAGAATGAACCGGAGATGATGTGGCTGACCACCATGAATCCCGAGACCCGCCGGCTGATCCGGGTCACCCCCGCCGAGGCGGAGCGCACCGCCGCGATGTTTGATCTGCTGATGGGAGATAACCTTTTGGGACGCAAGGATTTTATTGTGGAAAACGGTTCCCAGTATCTGGATCTTGCGGATATTTCGTAACCGGGAAAGGAGAGATTTCATATGGCTTCCAAAAAAACACCCAAAACCCCTTCCCCTCGCCGGGCTTCCAAACAGCAGGCTCTGTTTGAAAATGCAGGGGTTGTGGTGGAGCAGCCCATTGTGGATACGCTGGAAAAAAACTTTATGCCCTATGCCATGAGCATCATCCTCTCCCGCGCCATCCCGGAGATCGACGGGTTTAAGCCTGCCCATCGCAAGCTGCTGTATACCATGTATAAGATGGGTCTGCTGGGCAGCACCCGCACCAAGTCCGCCAATGTGGTGGGACAGACTATGAAGCTCAATCCCCATGGCGACGCGGCCATCTATGAGACGATGGTGCGCCTTTCCAGAGGATATGGGGTGCTGCTGCATCCCTATGTGGATTCCAAGGGAAACTTTGGCAAAGCCTATTCCAGGGATATGGCCTACGCTGCCTCCCGTTATACCGAGGTAAAGCTGGATCCCATCAGCGCCGAACTGTTCCGGGATATCGACAAGGACACGGTGGACTTTGTGGATAACTATGACAACACCATGAAGGAACCCTCCTTGCTGCCGGTGACCTTTCCCTCCATCCTGACCAACTTTAATGTGGGTATCGCTGCCGGTATGGCCAGCTCCATCTGTTCCTTTAACCTTTCGGAGCTGTGCGAGGCAACCATTGCCCTGATGAAAAATCCCAACGCCTCCATCGAGGAGATCCTCAAAGCGCCGGATTTTCCCGGCGGAGGATATCTGCTGTATCACCGCGGAGAGGTGGATAAGGTATACCGCACCGGGCGGGGAAGCTTCCGCATCCGCTGCCGGTACACCTACGATAAGAGCAGCAACTGCATCGAGATCACCGAGATTCCCCCAACCACCACGGTGGAGGCCATTATGGACAAGATTGTGGATCTGGTCAAGGGGGGCAAGGTACGGGAAATCTCCGATATGCGGGATGAAACCGACCTTTCCGGCTTAAAGCTCACCATCGATCTCAAGCGCGGGACGGATCCGGATAAACTGATGCAGCGGCTCTGCCGCATCACACCGCTGGAGGAGAATTTTTCCTGCAACTTCAATGTGCTCATCGGCGGGGTTCCCCGTGTGCTGGGGGTATATGAGCTGCTCAGCGAATGGATTGCCTTCCGGCAGGAGGCGGTGCGCCGCCGGGTGTATTTTGACCTCAACAAACAGCGGGAAAAGCTGCATCTGCTCAAAGGATTGGAAAAAATCCTTCTGGACATCGACAAAGCGGTGCGCATTGTGCGTCAGACCGAGCAGGAGGAGGATGTGGTTCCCAACCTGATGATGGGCTTTGGCATCGATCAGGTACAGGCGGAGTATGTGGCGGAGATACGGCTGCGGCATCTCAACCGGGAATATATCCTAAAACGCACCGCTGAGATTTCTGATCTGGAAAAACAGGTGCAGGAACTGGAGCAGATTTTGGGGGACGCCAAAAAGATACGGGACATCATCGCCAAGGAACTGCGGGATGTGAGCAAAAAATATGGAAAGCCCCGCTGCACCATGATCCTTTACGCCGACGAGCAGCAGCAGGAGGAACCGGAGGAGGAGGTCCCTGATTATCCGGTGCAGCTGTTCTTTACCCGGGAAGGGTATTTCAAGAAAATTACCCCTCAGTCCCTGCGGATGAGCGGGGAACAGCGGCTGAAGGAAGGCGATCGGGTAACGCAGCAGGTGGAAGCCTCCAACGCGGTGGAGCTGCTGTTTTTCACCAGCTTGGGACAGGTCTATAAGACCAGCGCCGCCGAATTTGACGACACCAAAGCCAGCGCAATGGGAGAATATATCCCGGCAAAGTTGGGGATGGAGGACGGAGAACAGGCGGTGTATATGGCGGTAACCCGCAAGTACGATGGCTTTATGGTGTTTGGCTTTGAAAACGGAAAAGCCGCCAAGGTGGAGATGTCCGCCTATGCCACCAAAACCCGGCGCAAGAAACTGATGGCTGCTTTCAGCACCAAATCCCCGCTGGTGGGGATGGCGTATCTTGAGCAGGATCAGGATCTGGTGTTTTCTTCCTCCGGGCGGGTGATGGTGGTCAATACCCAGCTGTTATCGGTAAAATCCACCCGGGATACTCTGGGGGTACAGGTGATGAATCTAAAGAAAAACGCCAAGCTGGAGCATATGGAGCTGCTGACCCCGGAACGGTTTGAAAACCCCCAAAAATACCGTCCCAAGTCGATTCCCAGTATGGGCAGTTTTGTTGGGGTGGAGGATGAGCAGCTCAAACTGTAAGAGAAAGCGAACCAATCCGGATCGCGGTTTCTCAGCAAACTTGGAAAAATTTCATTTCCGTGCATACAGCAACACCGTTTTTACCACATAGTAAATGCCTGAGCTTTTTCGATGGCGTTGTCCCGAAAAAGGAAGAGAATTTACACAACGACTTCGACTTCTGCCGTATGGCAGGAAAAAGGGGAGAAAACGGATGAAAAAGGTTCTGAATGTTGTAGCTGTATGCGCTGTTGTTTTGCTGGCTTTAACCGGATGTACCGGTCAGGCGGATACCGCCGGATCATCCACCAGTGAAAGTCAAGGGATTGTGGCGTCAGATACCGATCAAAAGGAAACGTCTTCGCTTTCAGAAAGCACTGGTGATGTTTCATCAGACGAGAAAGAAACCGTTTCCGATGCAGATCATGAGGATTCCGCTTTGGCTGAGGACCCTGCATCGCCGGATGAAGATAGGGCATCCGGAAGTGAAAGTCAAAGTTCTCAAGATTCTCAGGCCGAAGAGGATGTGGTATCTTCTGAGGATCCGGAGCAAAGCGAAGAGGCACAGGTCACAGATGAGGATATTTTGGAGGATGTAGCGCCGTATCTGGAAAATGCGGTGTTCCAGGATCCTTCCAATTACCCGACCATGAATGATTTTTTGTTGGCCAATTTGGGTTTGGATCAGACAAACGTAGCGAATGCCGTTTTGTATATGGGAGCTCCCAACGGTAATACCACCTTCTTCCTGATGCTGACAAAAGCACAGGATGGAGATACCGATCAAATTCTGGAAAAATTGGAGAGCAAAATGCAGTCTTTGGTGGAAACATCCAAACAGGGTTATACACAGGGGTATCAGGAATATGCCATCATCGAGAAAGAAGATCGTATCTTTGCGGTTATGCATGAGGATGCCGGGCAGTACGAGGAACTGGTAGCGTATCTGAATCTTTTGTGATACGCTCAGCTGAAACCTTTGGGGTGATGCTGGCGGTCACGATGGGACGATGGGTTATGTTTTGACTCAAAACCTAAAACACAGGTTTTGAGCATCACACGATAAGAAAGGTTGTTTTGAAGATGGTTTGGGGAATTATTGGCGCGATGGATTCTGAGGTGGAGCTGCTGCGCAGCCATATGCAGATTGAAAAGACAGAGCAGCGCTCCGGTCTTACCTTTTATCAGGGAACGCTGCAGGGGCAGCAGGTGATTGTGGTGGTGTGCAGTGTGGGCAAGGTAAACGCCGCCCTCTGTGCCCAGACGCTTGCCCAGGTCTACCATGTGGACCGGCTGATTAACACCGGTGTGGCTGGAGCGCTGGACGCCCGGCTGGATATCTTTGACGTGGTGGTTTCGGATACGCTCTGCTATCACGATGCGGATCTGGATATTTTTGACCGGTACCCGCCCTACGCCTCCCATTATCAGGCGAACCCTGAGATGGTTAAACTGGCGGTGAAGGCCTGCGAACAGGTTTCCGGCCGGGAATTTCACTGTTATGTGGGACAGATTGTCAGTGGAGATCGTTTTGTCTCCGATTCCGCCCTCAAGCAGGATATTGTCCAGCGTTTTTCTCCCATGTGCGTGGAGATGGAGGGGGCTGCGGTAGGGCAGGTGGCTCTTGCCAACCAGATCCCCTTTGTGGTGCTTCGCAGTATGTCCGACAAGGCGGATGACAGCGCCGACGTCAGTTTTGACACCTTTGCAGCCAAAGCGGCGGAACATTCTGCGGGAATTATCATGAAGATGCTGGAGCTTTGCGACAGATAACTGCACCGAAAGCGGAATAGAAAGAGGGAGCGATATGATTGAAGCAAGTCACCTCTGCAAAAACTATCCGATCAAAAACCACAACAATCCTTTTCGCAAAGATCGTCAACTGCGGTGTGCGGTAGACGATATCAGCTTTACCGTTTCTCCGGGGGAACTGGTGGGATACATCGGCCCCAACGGGGCAGGAAAATCCACAACGATAAAGATGCTCACGGGAATTTTGCTGCCTGATGGCGGTATGGTGCGGGTGGACGGCATCGATCCTTTTTACCAGAGAAAGCAAAACTGCCGCAAAATCGGGGTCCTTTTTGGGCAGCGATCCCAACTTTGGTGGCATCTGAGATTGGATGATACCTATCGGTTGCTCAAACATTTATATGAGATCCCGGACGAACAATATCGTAAACGGCTATCGGTCCTTCGGGAAATGCTGGAGCTGGATAGCTTTTGGGATCAACCGGTACGGCAGTTGTCTCTCGGGCAACGGATGCGGGGGGAGCTGGCAGCCGCATTGCTGCACAGCCCTTCCTATTTATATCTGGATGAGCCTACGGTGGGGATGGATGTGCTGGTAAAGGAGCGCATCCGGGAGCTTCTCAAAGAACTCAACCGGCAGGATGGGGTAACCATCCTGCTGACCACCCACGATCTGGAAGATGTGGAGCGGCTTTGTTCCCGGGTCATGGTGATTAACCATGGAAAACTGCTTTATGACGGCACAATGGCACAGTTGCGGTCCAGATGTACCGCCGATGCCACCGTTACCATCGACATTCAGGGAGAGCCGACCATTATCGATGGACTTCGCAATTTTCGACAAAAGGGAAATCAAATTACCTTCTCCTTAAACCGGCGCCTTGGGGAAGGACAGCTGCTGGCTCAGATTGTCGGATGTAACCATGTTCGGGATATTACCATACAGGAACCTCCCATTGAGGAAGTGGTGAGAGACCTTTATCAGCGCAGTGGAGAGGAGGAACAGAGGTGAATGGCACTTCTTACCTTCTGTTGGCTTACTACTCCCTAAAAGAATCCTTGGTTTATATCAAAAACACGATGGTCTTTCTGCTTTTTTCGGCTTTTGGTCTGCTGATCCAGTATAGCGCCTGGTATGCGCTATACTGGAGTGTGGATTTTATGCCGGTAATGGGGCGCAGCTTTGAGACGATGCTCAGTTATCAGATCCTAATGGTGCTGATACGCAGCTTTACCGATGCCAACGGTATCTCAAGACAGCTGGAACAGCGGATGGTCAGTGGAGAGATTGCGCTGGATTTTCTTCGTCCCGTTGCCCCTCGGGGGATGCTGATTGCCAGAAGCTGGGGAGAAAAAATATTTCAGATGGCCACGGATCTGGTGGTTTTCTCTGTGGCGGTGCTGGCTGTTGGTGGAATTCAGTCCCCCGCTTCCATAGAGATGATGGGCCTTTTCTTGCTATCGCTTTGCCTGGGATATCTGATCAATCTGATGTTTGAGCTGCTGATGGGAACCTTTGCCTTTTGGTTTGTTGGAGTAAATACATTAAAATGGTTTATCGACTTTTTTCAGCTGGCGATGTCCGGGGCGATCGTTCCCCTTTGGCTGCTGCCGGACTGGCTACAGTTTTGTACCAAGCTGCTGCCTTTTCAGGCGATTTTGTATGCTCCTGCACAGATTTATCTTGGCGGAATGTCCAATATGGAAATCGTACAAACAATGGGGCTGCAAGTCTTTTGGATTCTGCTGCTGATGGGGTTGCAGGAACTGCTTTGGCGCAGAGGGAAAAGACGTATTGTGGTTTTGGGCGGCTGACAAGGAGGTGGGCTGATGAGGATCCGTAATAGAGGATGCTGGCTGGCGGGGCGAATCGTCTGGTTTTTTCAGCTGTGCGCAATGACCCTTTCCATGTGCTGGCGGGGCTATATCAGCTATAAAGGATGGTCCGCTCTGGTACATGGAATCGGGCTCATCATCGGGTATCTTGGAGAGTACGTTGTGCTCTATACAATGATTACCAATTTTCCGGGAGTTGGCGGCTTTACAGCGCTGGAGATCTGTTTTCTATATGCGATGGGACTGGTTGCCTACGCTTTGGGCAACCTGCATACCCGGGAGTTTTGGCGGATGGATGAGCTGGTGTTGCGGGGAAAACTGGATCTGTTTCTGGTTCGTCCGGTATCTCCGCTGTTACAGCTTTTTGTTCAGGATATCCAGGTGGGATATCTCTCTCATCTTGTGCTGGGAATTGGTTCGATGATGCTGATTAAGGGAATGATCGGCCTTTCCTGGGATCTGGCACACTGGGCGCTGTTTTTCTTTTCTTTGTTGGCCGGCGGGATATTGATGGGCGGCATCTCTCTGCTGACCACTCCGCTGACCTTTTGGTGGGGAAGATCCGACGCAGTTACCCGATTTGTGCGCGGTGGGATGCGTCAAACGCTGCAATACCCGGTTACCATTTACCCGAAATTCATCCAGCGGCTGTTATATATCATCCCCTATGCGTTTGTGTGTTATTATCCGTGTCTGTATTTGTTGGAAAAAGATACCTCCCCGTTGGCGGTGCTGTATCCGTTTTATACGCTGCTGGCCGGGGTGATAACCAACCTGGCGTTTTATCTGTTCTGGCGTCTGGGACTGCGCCGTTATAACAGTGCCGGAGGATAAAACGCGAAAGGTCACGTAAGACGAAAAAACCAATATGGTGCTATTCCTGCCCCCGCTGACGGAGCGTGTATCTCATACATGCTCCATCAGCGGGGGCAGTTTTTTTTTCTTACGGTATCTCACGCAGTGAGCCGCGTTGTCACTGGTGAGTGGTGGTGACTTACCAAGGAAACGGTGAAAACAGACAAGGAAAAGCCTTAAAAACTATGGATTCCTACGATTTTTTGACGGCTGCTGGACTTTTCCATGGGTTCGTACTATAATGAGCTCCCTATGGCTCCGAAGGATGAAAGATCTGTAACTGATGAAGGAGGAAAGAGATGATCGAACTTAACCACATCAGCAAAACGTTTCGCATCGCCAAGCGGAACGCCGGAATGAAGGAGGCTGTCAAAGCCCTGTTCCGAAAGGAGTACACCGAGATTCACGCGCTGCAAGATATCAGCTTCTCCATTGGAAAGGGGGAGATGGTGGGATATATCGGTCCCAACGGCGCGGGAAAAAGCAGTACCATCAAGGTTATGAGCGGCATCCTCACCCCGGACAGCGGGGAATGCCGTATCGATGGGCTGGTTCCCTGGAAAAACCGGAAAGAACATGTGCGGCGCATTGGGGTGGTGTTTGGCCAGCGGTCCCAACTGTGGTGGGATGTGCCGGTGATTGATTCCATGGAACTGCTGCGGGATATCTATGAGGTGGAACCGGCCCGATACTGCCGCAACCTGGATATGCTCGCACAGATGCTGGAACTGGGGGAGATTCTGCGCACCCCCGCCCGGCAGCTGAGTTTGGGACAGCGGATGCGCTGCGAGATTGCAGCCTCGCTGATCCATAGTCCCAAGATTTTGTTTTTGGACGAGCCCACCATCGGGCTGGACGCGGTATCCAAAATTGCAGTGCGGGATTTTATCCGTCAGTTAAATGCAGAGCAGAAAACCACCGTTATCCTTACCACCCACGATATGCAGGATATTGAGGCGCTGACCCAAAGGATTCTGCTCATCGGCAAGGGACGGATTCTGTTGGATGGCTCTCTGGAGCAGCTCAAGGCGCGAAACAGCGCCGTGCGGACCTTGACGGTGGAGTTTAGCGGCGGTGATTTTGTGCCGGTGGAGGGAGAGGGAATCCATACGGTACAGCTGCGCAGCGGCCATGGGGTGTTTGCGGTGGATACCCGGATTCTTTCTGTCTCCAAAGCCATCGAACAGCTTTCCGCCCATGCGGAGATCACCGATCTGTCGGTGGCGGGAATCTCTGCGGAGGAGCTGGTGGTATCGCTGTATGAGGAGTTTCAGATATGAAAAAATACCTGAGTTTTTTCCGGATTCGTTTTCTCAACAGCCTGCAATACCGGGCGGCGGCCTATGCGGGGATGGCCACCCAGTTTTTTTGGGGCGGGATGTTGGTTTTGATGTACCGGGCTTTCTATCGCGCCGATGCCGCCGCCTTTCCCATGGCGTTTCAGCAGACCGCCTCCTATGTATGGCTTCAGCAGGCGTTTCTCTGGCTGTTTATGACATGGGGATATGATAACGAAATCTTTGCCCAGATCACCCAGGGGACCATTGCCTATGAGCTGGCAAGGCCGATTCCGGTATATTCCATGTGGTTTCTCAAACAGGCAGCCAACCGTTCCGCCGGGGCGTTTCTGCGGTGTATCCCGGTTCTTACGGTGTCTTTTCTGCTTCCCAAACCTTACGGACTGATGCTGCCAGACAGCATACAGACACTGCTGCTCTTTTTAATGACGCTGGTTTTGGGCTTTTTTACCATGCTGGCTTTTCAGATGCTGGCCTATATCCTGGTGTTTTACACCATGTCCCCGTCAGGGGTGCGGATGGTGATGGCGACAGCAGGAGAATTTCTCAGCGGAGGGCTGATTCCCATCCCTTTTATGCCCCAAAAGATGCAGGATATCTTAACTTTGACCCCTTTTGCAGCGATGCAGAATCTGCCGCTGCGGGTTTACATCGGGGATATCGCCGGTGGGGAGCTGGCAAACGCTGTGATCCTTCAGCTGTTCTGGCTGGCGGCGCTGCTGTTTGTGGGAAATCTTTGGATACGACGGGCGCTGCGGCGTGTGGTGGTACAGGGAGGGTGAAAAGATGAGACTGTATTTTCGCTATTTTGCCATCTATCTGCGAGGGCTGATGGAGTATCGCGCCTCCTTTGTGATGACGCTGCTATCCCAGTTCGTCTCCTCCTTTACCGGGGTGCTGGCGGTCTATTTTATGATGGAACGGTTTCACACGGTGGAAGGTTTTACCTTTCCCCAGGTGCTGCTCTGCTTTGCCACGGTGCTGATGGCCTTCTCCCTGGCGGAATGTTTCTTTCGGGGATTTGACACCTTTTCCAGTATGTTGGGAAATGGTCAGTTTGACCGGATGCTGGTGCGTCCCAGAGGGATTGTATTTCAGGTGGTGGCCAGCAGGGTGGATTTAAGCCGGTTGGGAAGGCTGCTGCAGGCGGTGGTGATCTTCTGCTATGCCCTTCCCGCCAGTGGGGTAAGCTGGACGCCGGATAAGGTGCTGACCCTGGTACTGATGGTGGTGTGCGGAATGCTGGTTTTCTCCGGACTGTTTATCATCTACGCCAGTATCTGCTTTTTTACCATACAGGGGTTGGAGTTTATCAATATCTTTACCGATGGGGGACGGGAGTTTGGACAGTATCCCTTTGTCATCTATGGCAAGGAGGTGCTGCGCTTCTTTACCTATATTGTGCCGCTGGCGCTGTTTCAGTATTATCCGTTTCTCTATCTCATCGGCAGAAGCCGGTGGCGTGGATATATGCTTTTCCCGCTGCTTTCCCTGCTGTTCCTGATTCCCTGCGCCGTGCTGTGGCGTGTCGGACTGCGCCATTACCGCTCCACAGGGTCCTGATTCAGAAAGAAGGATCGGACAGATCACGGAAGGCTTTGTTGAAAAATCATCTACCGGAAAGAGAAATCCCCCGTAACCCTTTGGGGCAAAGCAGCGCCAAAAGGGTTAAGGGGGATTTTATCATGTCTTTTATCGTTCCTTGGGATTGTAGAAATCGGTCATAGACTCGGTGATAAAACGGATAAACCGTCTTACTGCCGGGGAATGAGAGCGTTTTGGCGGTATCGCCGCCACGATGCGGAAACTTCCCGCCTCCCGGCAGCAAATTTGGGATAGTCCGTATCTTTCCAGCTGTGGGACGGACATGGGTGGATGCCAGAGAAAGCTGCCGGGCAGCGCTGTAAGGGTGGAGAATGCAAGATCCCGGTCTGAGCAACGCAGTACCCTGTGGTTGGGAAAATATTCCGCAACCTCCCGGCGCTGGCGTTGGGAAAGGGAAGGAAGGGTACCGTCCAGCATCAGGCGGGGAAGTCCGGTAAGTTGTTGGGGATTGACCTGTTTTTGGCCTGCCAGCGGATGCTGCCGGGAACAAACCAGGTAAAAGGGTTGTTGGGCCAGCGGATGGATATCAAACTGGTTTTTGGTAAACTGCTGCTGGAAAAAACGATGGTAGCGTTCCGGATAGCACAGCACCGCCAGTTCGCTCTCCCCACCGGTGAGGGCCTCAATGGCCTTTACCGCTCCGGTCTGGATGAAAGCGATGTCCCAGTCGGTATCCGGTGCGCTGTGCTGCATCGACGCCAGCCGCTCCAGTATGGGGGGGATGGGATCAAGATAGGGCGAAAAGGTGATGTGCAGGCGAAACAGCATTTCTCCTCTTTGTTGCGTAATTGTCTGCAATTCTTCCATCTTTTGCAGGATTTCCGCAGCGCCGGAAAGGAATCGTTTTCCTGCCTCGGTGGGGACAACCCCCCGGGTGGTGCGGGAAAAGATCAAAATGCCCAATTCTTCCTCCAATTCTTTGAGGGCTTTGCTCAGATTGGGCTGGGCAATGTAGAGGCTTTTGGCGGCTTCTGTGATGCTGCCGTGCTGCGCGACGGCGACAGCATATTGCAGTTGGATCAGCTGCATGGTTTTTACCTCCTTTTTGAAAATCCCGCAGACGGATACAGAGGGATTATAATATATTGATTTTTATATGTATGCAATATATATTATATATTTCAAAACTGCGATGCGCAATGCTATAATGAACTTGTTAAAAGAAAAACAATCTCATAATAACGCTGATTTACAGATTATTTTCGATTGTTTTACCGTTTAACACAGAAAGTGTAAAGGCTTTGTTAATTTTCAAACGTTTATACTTCTGTTGTAGGAAAGACAGTTTGTACACCGGTTGTTTGTATACAAAATGGAGGTAATTGAAATGGCTCGTTTTACACTTCCCCGCGATTTATACCATGGCAAAGGCTCCTTGGAGGAACTGAAAAATCTGAAGGGTTCCAAAGCGATTGTCGTTGTTGGCGGCGGCTCTATGAAACGTTTCGGTTTTCTGGACCGTGCGGTTGAGTACCTGAAGGAAGCCGGCATGGAGGTTAAGCTGTTTGAAGGCGTTGAGCCCGATCCCAGTGTTGAAACCGTTATGAAGGGCGCCAAGATGATGCAGGAATTCCAGCCTGACTGGATCGTAGCCATGGGCGGCGGTTCTCCCATCGATGCTGCAAAGGCGATGTGGGCTTTCTATGAATATCCCGACACCACCATGGAGCAGCTGATTATCCCCTTCAACTTCCCCACCCTGCGCACCAAAGCTCGTTTCTGCGCCATTCCTTCTACCTCCGGTACCGCTACTGAGGTAACCGCTTTCTCGGTTATCACCGACTATCAGAAGGGTATCAAATATCCTCTGGCTGACTTTAACATCACTCCCGATGTGGCCATTGTGGATCCTGAGCTGGCTGAGACCATGCCCAAGAAACTCACCGCCCACACCGGTATGGACGCGATGACCCATGCCATCGAGGCGTATGTTTCCACCATGAACTGCGATTATACCGATCCTCTGGCGCTGCACGCCATCAAGATGATCCATAACGATCTGAAGGCTTCCTATGACGGCGATATGGCTGCCCGTGACCGGATGCACAATGCTCAGTGCCTGGCTGGTATGGCTTTCTCCAATGCGCTGCTGGGTATCGTTCACTCTATGGCGCATAAGACCGGCGCTGCCTTTACCGGTGGACATATCGTTCACGGTTGCGCCAACGCTATGTATCTGCCCAAGGTGATCAAATATAACTCCAAGGTGGAAAGCGCTGCGGTGCGTTATGCGGAGATCGCTCGCTTTATCGGACTGAAGGGTGAAACCACCACCGAGTTGGTAGACGCTCTGATCAATGAACTCAAGGCGATGAACGCTTCCCTGGATATTCCTACCTGCATCAAGGAGTACGAGGGTGGTATTATCGACGAGAAAGAGTTTAACGACAAGCTCAAAGACGTTGCTGCTCTGGCCATCAGCGATGCCTGCACCGGCTCCAATCCCCGTCAGCCCTCTCAGGAGGAGATGGAGAAGCTGCTGCTGGCTTGCTACTATGACAAAGAGATCGATTTCTAATCGATTGGCGACATCTTCTTTCACATACCTGTAACAGCCTTGCTGTATTTCCCAAAAGAACAAAGCCTTGGAATCTTTCCGGGCTTTGTTTTTTTATAGTCTGAAAACCAATGGATTATGGATATGCTTGGGAAAACAGTTGCAGTATGGGTGGTCAAAGTCTATAATATGGATAACAACAGACGGCGAGGAGGAGTGCGTATGATGGAAGAGGAACAGCTGCGGGTTTCAAAGAAATTGTTGTTTTGGTTACGGCTGTTGACGGTGTTGGTGCTCATCGGACTGACAGGAGCGATTGTGCTGCTGGCCTGGTTTGGTCCCACCGTTCTTGCTTTCGTCACCAGTGCAACACAGCTGATGTCCCAGGTGGAGGTGACCACCGCCAATCTCGACGAGTTGATCAAAACCCTCAATCGGGTGGATTTTGTACAGCTTGCGGAGAACATCAACACGACGATGGCGCAGAGCGGCACGGCTCTGGAAGAAGCGCTCAAGGCGGTTGGCGAGGCGCTGAAAACCCTTTCCAGCATCAACATTCAGGAGCTCAACGAGGGCATTGCCAATCTCAACAGCGTGGTGGAGCCTTTGGCGAACCTCTTTGGCCGTTGAGATAGGTTCGCCGGTAAAACAACCCCTTTTTCAAAAAAAATTGGAAAAAGGGGTTGCTTTTTTGAAAAAGGACGCTATAATAGATACGTACCGATTTTTGGGGGCGTAGCTCAGCTGGGAGAGCGTACGGTTCGCATCCGTAAGGTCGAGAGTTCGATCCTCTTCGTCTCCACCACTTTTCCTGTGGGAAAAGATTTTCCGGTATCTCAAGAAAGGCTTTGACCCCTCAATGGAGGCGTAGCTCAGCTGGTCAGAGCGCCTGCTTCACACGCAGGAGGTCCACGGTTCGAGCCCGTGCGTCTCCACCAAAGCGATCCGAATGTTTCACCTGTCGGTGAGAGATTCGGATCGCTTTTTTTGCATAGATACAAAAGAACGGTTTACAGTTCTTTTCGCAGATAAACCATGTCCACAAGTTGGACCCCATCTTCGTAGATGGGATGGTCATAATGTTCCACGAAGAAGTTTGTCAGCCGGTGGGAGCGGGTAAACCCGCAGCCCTCATAAAAAGGGATGGTAGCCGGGCTATCGCCGGTGCCAACCTGCAAGATACGGTAACGGCCACGGTATCTGGTTTCCAGGAAAGCGATGAGCGCTTTGCCGTATCCTTTTCCCTGAAAGGCAGGATCGGTGGCGATGTTTTTAATCTCCAGAATTCCGTCTCCCTCGTCGGTGACCACACATTCGCTTTTGGGGCCGTCGTCGTCCAGCAAATACATGGTTCCCCGTTCCAGATAACGGTCGATCATATCTTCCTGTTCGTCTGCCAGCAGCAGAAGGGGGAGATATTGTTTTTTGTTTTCGGTGATCTGTATGATTTTCATATGTCGGGCGCCTTTCTCAAGCTGGGATTTTGAACGCAAGCACAGGGAAAAAGAAAGGGCTACCCTGGGGGCAGCCCTCTATAAAATGCAAAGATGGACCGGGATTACAGCGCGTTATACTCAAATACGCCGTCGATCATTGTGGCTTTGCAGAGGGTAAAGTTGGAGAAGGGATGCCCGTCAAAGATGGCGATATCCGCATCCTTACCCACTTCCAGCGAACCAATGCGGTCGGAAAGGCCCAGCAGCTTGGCGGGACGGATGGTGACCGCCTCAAAGGCAGCCTGCTCAGAAAGCCCTCTGGCCATGCAGATGCCCACATTGATGGGCAGCCATCTGGTTCCGGAGGAGGTATCCTGGGTCAGACAGAAGTTGATGCCGGCCTCTTCCATCTTGGCGGGGGTATCCTGGCGGCAGCCCCAGATTTCCATCTTGACCGGGTCCATCAGCAGCGGACCTACCACACAGGTGCAGTTATGCTCCTTGAGCACCTTGAGAATCTTATATCCCTCGGTGGCGTGCTCAATGGAATAATCCAGATGATATTCCTCTGCAATGCGGATGGCGGTGGTGATGTCGTCGGCGCGGTGGCAGTGGATACGCACCTTCATCTCGCCCCGAACCACCGGTACCAGCGCATCCAGCTTAAAGTTGGGGGTGGGCGCTTTGGAGGGATCGCTTTCCGCTGCTTTCAGCTTGTCGGAATATACCTTGGCGTTGTAGAGGGTTTCCCGCAGCAGCGCCGCCACAGCCATTCTGGTCTGGGGCATCTTTTTGCTGTTGCCGCCATAGCAGTTTTTGGGGTTTTCTCCCAGCGCCATCTTCATCTGAGCGGAGCCGGGGATGACGATATCAAAGAGGGAATCCCCGTTTTTGCACTTAAAGCTGATGCCGGTGCCGCCGATGACGTTGGCGGAACCGGGACCGGTATAGCAGGTAGTGAAACCGGCTTCCCGAGCTTTGGCGATGGCCAGGTCATGGGGATTGATGGAGTCGATGGCCCGCAGCTGGGCGGTGATGGGGTCGGTGATCTCGTTGCCGTCCCCGATGTTGGGTCTGGGGGAGGGCTCGGCGAAGGTGGAGATATGGGTGTGGGCGTCGATGAGGCCGGGGGTTACCCATTTGCCGGTGACGTCCACCAACTCGGCGTCCTGGGGAATGGCTATGGTGTCGGCGGAGCCAACGGCACAGATCTTGCCGTCCTCTACCAATACGACGCCGTTTTCGAAGGTGCTGCCGGTGACGGTGACAACTTTTCCGCCTTTGAGTGCGATCATAGGGATCATCTCCTACTGTTTTTTGGGTGTTTCGCAGGGAGGATATGTGTCCCCTGCATATTACCCTTGAATTTCCCTTCTATTTTAGCGGAATTTTCCGAAAAATACAACTGCTGCTTTCAAAATTTGCAAGATCAAACGGTTTACGGTCAAAGGCTGAAGTCCATATCTTGGGGCAATAGCCGAAGAATCATTGCGGTAAAGGTATGAACCATTTGCTATTCTGGATTTACTTGACACGCAATGCAAATTTGGACATTATCCATATAATATCATTGACATACAAAAAATATATATTAAAATAGTAGATGAATTAAGGCGTTTTTTATTGAGGAAAAGTGTTCCCATAAATCGGATTGGATCCCCAAAATCTTTTGATGTACTTGCTTCGGTATACCCCAAAATGATGAAGGTGTAATTTTTCTCGTTTACACACAGAAAATGAGGTTTTGCCTGTATGTTAAGAATTTGCTACATCATACAATATCCACTGAAGATCATCTTGATGCCCTTTGTCTGCTGACAAAGGGCGCAGCAGCTCCCTTTGTTGACAGCGGATGACCGAGTAAAAAACAATCGGAAATCAAGGGAGTTGTGTACCGTGAAAAGAAATGAATCCAGTGTTCGCCGCCAGGTGGTGGCGAATATCCCTCATTTTAAGCTTTGTGTTTTCAGCTCGTTTGCCCTGGCGCTGTTGGTGCAGCTGGTGGCACTGGTGCCACCGATGCTGATGGAATATCTGATGGATGTGGCTGTCCCGGCAGGAAATGTTCGCAGCATCCTTACCGCTTTGCTCTGGTTTTGCCTGCTGCCGCTGATCTCCACCAGCTTTCAGGCCCTTTACCGCTATTTTTTGGCGATGGCCGGCCGGAAAATGGGATGCAAACTGTTTGTGGACGGGTTTGAAAAGCTGCTCGAGCAGCCGGTGTCCTATTTTGAGCGGGAAAATTCCGCTGAGCTTGCCTCCTACTGCCGCAGCGAGGCGATGGAGTATGTGATGTTTTGGCTCTCTGACCTGCCGACGCTGTTTGCCAGTTTGGCTGGCGGCTTGGTGATCTTTGCCTATCTGCTGCATATCCACTGGATTATCGCCCTTTGGATGTTGCTGTATTTCCCGGTCTCCTATTTTCCCAGCAACTTTTTTGCCAACAAGGTGCGGGATCTATCCCGGCGGATTGTGTCCTACAACGCCCAGATGAATCAGGTGGTGGCCGATACGCTGCGGGGAATCAAGTTTGTCAAGTCGATGGTGTTGGAGCAGACCCAGAGCCAAAAGCTGCGGCTGCTCAATCAGGAGAGCTTGGGCATCTGGGGCAAAAACGCGGTGCTGGAAAATCTGGCTGGCCTTTGGATCAATGATTTTTCCAACACCATCTTTACCGGCGTTGCCTTCGGTGTAGCGGCTCTGCTGATTGTCAAAGGGGAGATGACCCTGGGCAACCTGGTGATTTTGACCAGTTACAGCGGACGTTTTTTCACCGTAGCCCGCAAAGCAATGACCACCAACTATCACTTTAAGTCTCAGCTGGGAAAATTCGACCGTCTCTTTGAAATCCTCACCCTTGAAAGCAAGGAACCGGAGGGAACCAAAGAATTCTCCTTTGACCGGCGTATTCAGCTGCAGGACCTGAGCTTTGCCTACCAAAAAGAGCGGGGCAATGTGCTAAAAGGGCTGACGCTGACCATTGAAAAGGGGGAATGGCTGGGCATTGCCGGCGAGAATGGGGCAGGCAAATCCACCTTGTTTGACCTACTGTTGGGGATGTATCAGCCGCAGCAGGGCAGCATCACCGTCGATGGTCAGGCGTTGGAAGCGTTTTCCAAGGCGTCCTTGCGTCGCCACATTGCCAAGGTATCCCAGGAGACCTTCATGTTCCCCGGCACTTTGGAGGAAAACCTGCGGCTGGCTGCTCCTGAGGCGACCGAACAGCAGCTGTATGAGGTGCTGGATTTGGTGCGGCTGGGAGACTTTGTCCGGGAGCTTCCCAAGGGGCTGCAAACCGATGTGGGTGAGGCGGGGCAGCTGCTTTCCGGCGGACAGCGGCAGCGTCTGGGACTGGCCCAGGGACTGCTGCGGGGAGCCGAAGTGCTGCTGTTGGATGAGGTCACCGCCAATGTGGATGAAAAAATCCAACAGGAATTGCGGGTTGCCATTGGAGAGGTTCGCCGCCATCGTCATCTCACAGTGGTGGCCATCTCCCATCGAGCGGCCTTCTTGCAGGATGCCGACCGTGTGGTCACCCTTCAGGATGGCGTCATCGTCCCCTGAGTACCATCGCTGGTTGAATACAAAATGAAGTCGCCGCAGACCACTCCCTGAAAATTCTGGAAGCTGGTCAGATAGAGGAAGAAGATTTTTCTGCCATGTGACACATAAAATATGGGATGCAATCCTCCACGATATACGCAGATATACGCAAAGCCCATGAGAAGGACATTGAAAGTGCGCTGGATACCACGCCCGCCGACGAACTGATAAAGGAAGTCCGAAAGGCTATGCAATCCACCGGCGATAGGGTACAGGAATTTCTGGAAATCTTCTGCAAGGCGTTCCGGCTGAAATACAAGCGGCTCACAGACGAGGAAAGAACGACTCTGAAAAGACTGTTCAAAAGATCGCCGCTGATTAAAAATTCCGGGGCGCAGACCGTGGAAATGAAAGCAGCCGTTGCAGGAGTGACTCCTGCAACGGCTAGTTCTAAGGGCAATATTAATTTTGATAGGAAGGTAAACTGAGATTTATGATTTACTTCTTCGTTGAGCCAATCTATTTTTCTCCTTACCAACTTCTCTTAGCGAAAAACCGTTTCCCAAGTTGCAAGCCATGAAAGGTAATTTGTATTCTCTGCTGTTATTCTACTATAATATGTATTTATTGCCGTGTTCTCTTCAATACGATCAAATGATTGGCTAAGTCTATCAATTTTTCTATTACTCTCTCTAATAACATTCGCCAACATTTGTTGCCCTGTACTTAAATCGTCTAATCTACTAATTATATCATCCAATTTACTTATAATTAAATTTGAGTGGACTTCACTTTCATATAAATTATATGCCCCGCTTGGTCCTAATAAAGAAAAACATCGTCCTGATTCTAAATATTCATATATTTGGCATACTGGCACCATACCCCGATATTTCGGATAGATAAATCCCAGATCATAATATTTTTTTTAAAAGATCTCGAGTCTGTTGGAGTTCTTGTTCACTCTTAGAGATAACGCTCGGCAACATAGTGAGCTGGTTTTTCTTATATTCTATCTCTTGCATTCTATTTTGCTTTTTTCTTTCAACTTCTTTTAACTTTTTAGGGTACGCCATTTTTTCATTATGTGCATCCTTAACCATATCTCTGGTCCAGTAAAAAAGGCAAATTAAAGCAATAATATAACCAATAATTGCACCACCTATAAAAAATGTTATCCAATTTGATAGATCAGCAAAAATCCCTGCAATAATACGAACTACAAATCCACCAATGAATCCAATCACTGCCCCTACAAGTGCAAAAAACAAGTCGAGTATCACCGTAAAAATAACTGATGATACAACCGATAAAGGTTTCGCCGGAATTTCATCCTCGGTTCTTTCTAAAGCAATGATCTCCCTATTAATATTAGATGGCTTATTTTTTAATTCTCTCAACAGCATTTCTTGCTGATAACAAGAAATTTCTAAATCTCTAATATTCCTTACATATTCTTTGCACTGAGACAAGGATAATGTCTTTTCTTCCATCAAGTTCTACCCCCAATTTTAAAACTAGTTGAAAAATTTTTTGTTTCTATTGTTTTGTCTGATCCTTCCCTAAAAAAATTGTTGTTTCATTGTTCCTGCATGGAGCGCCTGAGCCGCTGTCTGTTATACTACGATAGAGCCTCGTTGGTTTTTCGATTTGTTGGTATTCCAACTTTGAACTCGCTTCGCGATGTGTTGATGGTGACTTGTAAAACTGCCATCTTATGTTCCGGTATTGCTCTATTGAAACGCTCTGTATGCGCTCCAATGGAGTATCCGTCCTTCAAAAAATCTAATAATTTGTTTGGAAAATTCATCATAAGCGGACATGTTATTATTATTTGTTTTCTCTGTGAAAAGTTCGTTTTCCTCCAATTCAATCACATCTAAAATACTATAATTTAAGGCTTTGCAGATATGAAGCAGTGTTTCCATACTGATATTTTTGCCCTTTCCCATATTTACAATCGTATTTGTGTTAAGACCGGCAGCAATCCGCAAATTCTCTTTTCTCATGCCACGCTCTTTTAAGGTGTTCCATAGTGGACAATAACTTATGTGCATAGGCATCCCGCCTCTCTTTCCATCGTCAAGTATTCTGCACACATTATAACAGAAATTTTGTGTTTCCACAATCTTTTTTGACCGCATCGCCGGTTTCGTCTGGATTGTACTTTTCCTTTCTTAGCTTTTGTTACATCTAATTAGCCATAAGAAGCTTGATGCCCTGGCTCTTGGAGGATGGTTGTCCTGGCCGTAACCTTCCAGAAGGTTGATGCTGCCCCACACGCACAGGCCACTGCCCAGGGCGATAACTAGAGTTTGCAAAACGTCAATAGCGTTAGTGAAAAAATCCATAGTTCATATTTTCTTTCGTTGTAAAATCGTTGTTGAAGGTCTGCGGCTGTCAATTCATACATCTCGAAAGGCTCAACCGCCTTCACAATGGCCAGTCGACGTTTTATGTACCGTTCCTATTAAAGAGGTACTTCTTGTTGGCGTCGACAGTATATTTGTAGTCGGGATGATTGGTCAGGTCGTACTTGTCCGAAAGGAGTGGGCGTATGCCCCGCAGTATGAAAATACATTTGTCTCCGTCCATTACCGCCAGTTCGTCTTGTGTCATCAGCTCTTTGCCACAATGTCAAGTGGTGAATCAAAAAGGGGCTGTTGCAAAATGAAATTGCGAATTAACGACAAAAAATGCGATTTTAACCCCAAAAATTTTTGATTTCCTGAATATTCGAAAAATCAAAAGAGAATCCGCCGTTTCAAGCAGCCAAAATCAGCAAGGAACAGCGGATTTTTTGTTAATATTTAGTTACTTTTTGAATCGGAGCTATTTTGCAACAGCCTTGTTTTGTTCTGTCAGGGAGCGCTGGTTGCCGCTTTTAGCAACGCTTGTCCTTTTCCAGTGCTTTCTCAATGGCTTCCACCAGGATTTTCATGGCCTTAATGCGGGCATAGCGTTTGTCCTTGGATTCGATGATATGCCAGGGGGCGCGGGCGGTGCTGGTCTTTTGCAGCATCTCGTCCACCGCCTGTTCATACTGGGGCCATTTTTCCCGGTTGCGCCAATCCTCATCGGTGATCTTCCAGCGTTTCTCCGGGGTGTTTTGCCGCAGGGTGAAGCGCTCCAGCTGGGTATCCGGATCGATGTGAATCCAGAATTTTACCACCACGCCCCCCCAATCCATCAGCTCTTCTTCAAATTCGTTCATCTCGGCGTAGGCACGTTTCCACTGCTGCTCGGTGCAGAATCCCTCAATACGTTCCACCATCACCCGGCCATACCATGTCCGGTCAAAGATGGCGATATGTCCGTTCTTGGGCAGCCGTTTCCAGAACCGCCAGAGGTACTGATGGTGCAGCTCGTCGGGGGTAGGGCTGGCGATGGGATGCACCTCAAATCCACGTGCATCCAGCGCATTGGCGATTCGGCGGATATTTCCGCCCTTTCCGGCTGCATCCCATCCCTCGTAGGCGATGATGACCGGGATGCGTCTGCGGTACAGGCGGTTGTGCAGCTCCTTGAGCCGGTTTTGATAGTGTTTGAGCTGCTTTTTATATTCCTTTTTGCTGATGGTTTTATCCAGAGGCACCGAGGCGATGGGAGGCATGGAAACGACAGAGAACTGGGTGGGGGCGATACCGGAGGTGGGTTTGTGGGCCAAAGCCTGTTCGATGCTGTCGCAAAGGAGTTTTAAGATTACTGGAAGGGCGGATTTGGTGTTGGAGGCGTCGATGATATGCCATGGATAGGCGTCGGTCTGGGTGTTTTGCAGCAGCTGGTCATACACCTGCTCAACCTGTGGATAATGTTCGTTTTGCCACCGGTCAAATTTTCCTACCCGCCAACTGGTGTCTGGGCCTTCCTCCAGAGCGTCCAAACGTTTTTTCTGCTCTTTTGCGGAGATATGCAGGAAAAGACGCACCAGCAGATAGCCATCGTCGCACAGCTGACGCTCGAAACGGCGGATGCTCTGCTGCCGGCTTTCCAATTCCTCCTGGCTGAGACGCTGTTCCAGATAATCTCTGGCGGTCTGTTCCATCCATCCAGCGTCCAGAAACTGAATCTTTCCGTAGGCGGGAATCTGGGTGAAATACCTCCAGAGCCAGGGGTGCCGTTTTTCGGTCTCGGTGGGGGTATCAAAGGAGATGACGTTGTAAAAACGGGGGTCCAGCTCCTGAATCAGCTCGCTGATTACGCTGCCTTTGCCTGCCGCACTCCAGCCCTCCACCAGCACAATCACCGGTAGCTTATTTTCTCGTATCGATAGCTGCAAACCGGACAGTCGACGCAGTCCCTGCCGGGTTTGTTGTTTGCGCAGCTCCTTTTCGGCGCGGGGGATGGGGGTCATGGTTTCCAGCATGATGAACACCTTCTTTCTGGATAGATGTGTCAGATACATCCATAGCGGTTGATCTGATACCAATACCATTATAACATGAAACGACGGGGTTATACGATGAAACTTACAGAATTTTACATACCTCGGGGCAAATAACCGTATGGATTGTTGAAAAATTGAAAAATATATGAAAAATTATGTCGTTTCACGTCATTTTGTATAAATATAAAGAAAATAATAATTTTTTGTTTACAAACGCTGTCTGCCGTGCTATGATTATAACAATTAGTAGAGGCGCAAAGGGAAATAGTACCTGTGGGAGAAGGCATTCTGAGAACACAGGGAAAGGGAACTTTGCCGAAGCGGACGTCCAGGCATGGCGTTCAGCTGGGATTTCCGGGAATACCGGAAGTACTCCTGTGCCAGCGTATCAGCACACAGAGGAGCTATTGATGACAAATATCCTTACCGGATGGCGTATTTGGGTTTGCATCGATGGCGGTGCAAACCCTTTTTTGCTCTGTACTGTATCGCACCATAGGCTGCTGAAATTTATTTCATATTCAGCGATTTTGCAGAAAAGAGGAGTCAAAATGTCCACGCAAAATGCAGAACCCAAGAAGAAAAAGCGTTTCAAGTTTCCCCATCCGGTTGTAATCATGTTCACTTTGGTGCTGATTCTGGCCATTCTCAGCTGGTTTATCCCCGCCGGACAGTATACCATGGTGGAGGATCCTGTCAGCGGCAGAATGGTGGTAGACCCTGATAGCTATACCGTTGTGGAAAGCAATCCCATCGGTTTCTTCGAATTTTTCCAGGCCTTTCCCCAGGGTATGGTGGATGCTGCGGAGATCACCTTCTTTATTATGATTACTGCCGCTGCGTTTAACGTCATCACCGCTACCGGAGCGGTCAACGCCGGCATTGCCCGGGTTTCCTATGCTTTTCGCAACCAGGCCAAAGTGATGATTCCCGCCATCTTGACGGTGTTTTCCATCGGCGGCGTCACCTTCGGTATGGCTGAGGAGGTTATCGTGTTTGTCCCTATCGGTATTGCGCTGGCCATCGCGCTGGGATTCGACGCCATGGTTGGTACTGCCGTAGTGGTTATGGGCGCGGCGTGTGGTTTCTGCGCCGGCGTCATGAATCCCTTCACAGTGGGTGTGGCCCAATCCATCGCGGAGCTACCTACCTTCTCCGGATGGGAACTGCGTCTGGTGGTCCTCATTGTGATGCTGGTGGTCACCTCCGCTTATCTGATGCGCTATGCCAATCGGATCAAGAAAGATCCCACCAAGAGCGTCCTTTATGGGGAGAAGGTTGTGCGCAACCAGGATGAGCTCTCCAATGTTCCCAAGATGTCCCTTCGTCAGATCATCATTCTTTTTGTTGTGCTTGCCGGATTTTTGCTGCTGATTTACGGTGTGGTTACCTGGGGATGGTATATCAGCGAGCTGGCCGCTCTGTTTCTGGCCATGGGCGTCATCAGCGGCCTGATTTACGGCTTTACCCCCACAGAGGTATGCACCTACTTTATGCAGGGTGTTACCGATATTGCAACCGGCGCCATCATGTGCGGTATTGCAAGAGCCATTCTCACCGTTATGGAAGTAAGCATGATTAAGGATACCGTTATCCATGCGCTGGCAGGCGCCATTGCGGTGCTGCCCAGATCGGTAGCGGTTGTGGGAATGTATATTGTTCAGTTGCTGGTAGATTTCCTGATTCCCTCCGGAAGCGGCCAGGCGGCGGCTACCATGCCCATTATGACCCCCATCGCCGATGTGCTTGGCATCAACCGCCAGGTGACGGTGCTCTGCTTCCAGTTTGGCGATGGCTTTAACAACAACATCAGCCCCATCTCCGGTACCCTGATGGCGACCTTGTCCATTGCGAAAATTTCCTATGAAAAGTGGTGCAAATTTATGCTCCCGCTGGTAGGAATGTGGATTGCAATGGGAGCGGTATTTGTGGTCGTCGCCAACGCCATCAATTATGGTCCCTTCTAATCCTTTTCGGATTGTGTAACAACACGCAATGGCCTTTTGGAATTCCAGAGGGTCATTGCACAGTTTTATACCGCTTGCTTGTACCGATATCTATATGGAAACCCTTTGAATCGAAAAAAGGAGCGTGCAGATCATGTCCACTTTTGAAGTCATCAAACAATATGCCGATGCGCTGGAGCCGGAACTGAAAGCTCTGAGCATTGCCATCCACGATCATCCGGAACTGGGAGAGCAGGAAGTGTTCGCCTGCCAGCAGCACTGCGCTCTTCTGGAGAAATACGGATTCCAGGTGGAGAAGAATTTCACCGGCCTGCCCACCGCCTTTAAGGCTACCTACCGCTCCGCCAAACCCGGTCCGACCATTGCGTTTCTGGCTGAGTATGATGCGCTGCCCGGCATCGGCCATGGCTGCGGCCATAGCATTCTGGGAGCTGTCAGCACCGGAGCCGGTATTGTAGCCAAACAGCTGCTGGAACAAACCGGTATTGGCGGCGTCATCGAGGTATACGGTACCCCTGCGGAGGAGACCAACGGCAACAAGGCCCTGATGGCGGATGCCGGCGCATTTGATCAGGTGGATGCCGCTATGATGACCCATCCCAGCGACAATTATTATCGCAGCGGTTCCTCTCTCGGAATCGTGCCGCTGCGCTTTGAGTTTTTTGGAAAGACTGCCCATGCGGCTGCCTGTCCGGAGATGGGAATCAATGCGCTGCACGCAGTTATCTCTCTGTTTAACAACATCAGCGCGCTGCGGGAGCATTTTCAGCCGGATGCCCGGGTACATGGCGTGATCAAGGATGGCGGCAAGGCTGCCAACGTAGTCCCCGATTACACCATGGCGGAGTTCTATGTCCGTGCGGACAAAAAGAGCTATCTGGAAAAGCTGGTGGGACAGGTGAAAAACTGCGCCGAGGCTGCCGCCCTCTCCAACGGCGCCAAGGTCAAGATCAGCAATTTCGAGGCCTGCTATGACAATATGATCACCAATGAAGCTCTTTCGGATCTGTTCACCGAAAAGCTGCTGGAAGTGGGTGTGCCTCAGGTGTTGGACGCCCGTCCCTCCAAGGGTTCCACCGATGCCGGAAACGTCAGCCAGCGTTGCCCCATGATCCATGGACATTTCAGCATCAGCGATCACGGTTCTGTTCCGGGGCATACGGTGGAGTTTGCAGCGTGTGCAGCTTCCGACTATGCGCATCAGCAGATGATGCTCAATGTCCGCGCTTTCGCCATGTCGGCGTATGAGCTCATCACCAAGCCCGAACTGCTGCAAAAGGTGAAGGATGAGTTTAAGCACGCCATGGAAAACCGCTAATCTGTAGTATTTAGACAAAATATTACAAAATGTAAAAAAGGTACAGACTTTTAGAGGGTCTGTACCTTTTGTTTTTTGCACATGATAACAAAAAAAGAGCTATAGCAATACGCGATTGCCGTAGCTCTTTCATGGTTGGATCTACAATGAAATTACTCGCTGAGAGAATCAACAACCTTCTGAGCCCATGCTTTGCAGTTGGCCAGATCGGAGTCTGCTACTTTACCCATGCCGAACAGGCCGCCTTTGACCTTGCACTCAAAGTGAGAGTCGATCACGTTGACGCCTTTGCTCTTAACAATCTCAGCCAGGGTGGAGCAGCCCTCAGTTCCGGTGGTGGAGATAATCATGAAGGCAACGTTTTTGGCTCTGGCAGGGGTCAGGTCCTTGCAGAATGCCACAACCTTCTTGTCGGGTTTGCTGTTTTTGCCTTCTACCGCAACGAAAACCAGCTTTTCATTCTCGCAGGGATATGCGGGGGGAATCTGGTCGCATTTACATTTGTGCTCTCTGGAAACGACCTCAGAGAGACGATAGGTGTTGTCGGTTTTGGTGGATTGGTACAGGGCTTGCATTTTCATATGTATGTTCCTCCTAATTTGACGGTGGCTGCGCCACTGAAAAAATATGATGGCTCCACGGGGAGATCCTCGCTCCAAGGTGGAAGCCCATTTCTGTCCGGTTCACTAAAACGGAATTTTCTCTCTTTTCCCTGGGGGAGAGGAAGATTTCAATAATAGTTTAGCGAAGAAATGTTGACATTATAATAATGATACATGAATCCGGCGTAAAAATCAATGGTTTTCCATCAATTCCATAGCCGAAACTTTTGCAATTTGTGATAATTTCCTAAAATAAAGGTGGATATTTTGCAGACAGAACCAAACAGAACCAATCGGCAATCCTCGTGCCGCCGCTTGTCGGCGGCACGGGGACAAAAAGGCTCAATAAAGCTTTTTGGTTTCGCCGCCATCCACCTTGACAATGGCGTCGTTGTTGATGCTCAGCCATACCGGGGAAGCGCTGGGATTATGTACGGTGCTTCCGTCGGCGGTGAAGCGCAGCTGTTTGAGGGCGTTCATATAGTCCACAATCTGGATGTTGGTGGCATACCAGATGTTGGGCTGGTTGGACATCATCTGGCAGAACTGTTCCATCAGATCCCAGTTGTTGTCGTTGTCAAACTCATAGCTGTGACCCCAGACATACATCATGAACAGGTATTGTTTTTTCTCCAGCCCCAGGAACTGTTTGCCCAGCTGGAGCAGGTTGTGGTTGTGATGGCAGGTGGAGGTCCAGCGCAGAAAATCCTCCGGCATGGCAAAGCCGTCGGTGTTTCCCACCACCCGGGAATATTCGATGCCCAGAGCCGGGAGCATATCCACAATCTCCTTGCTGTAGGAGCCGTTGGGATAGCTCAGGCCCCGCACCGGATAACCGGCGATCTCCTCCAGAATCCGGCGGTCCTCCAGCACCTGCTGGGCTACCATGGGCAGCGGGCAGCGGGCGATGGTGGGGTGGGTGAGGGTATGGCAGGAGATTTCGTGGCCCTGATACAGCTGCTGCATCTCACTGGCAGGGATGCGCTCTCTGGCGGCTTTGGTTCCCAACAGGCCGCCGTTGATGTGGAAGGTACCTTTGATGCCATATTTGTTGAAGATGGAGATCAGATGGCGGTCGGCAATGGTGCCGTCGTCATAGCTCATGGTCAAAACCTTGAAAGCGCCGCCGGGGAAGCAATGATAGATGGTGTTCATAATGCGAGACATCCTTTCTTTTTGGCGTTTATAGGGTTTTGGCGTCCTCCTGCGGTTTGGAAGCCGCGGAAAGCGCCTTTCGTTTGGCAATCATCATGCGGGCACATTTGTAGATATCCCCGCACCCCAGGGTAATTACCAGATCCCCGGGACGAACCTCCCGGGCCATATACTCGGCAATCTCCTCAAAGGTGGTAAACCAGCTGCATCCTCGAATCTTCGCGGCCAGATCGGCGCTGTAGATATGATAGGTGTTTTTCTCCCGGCTGCCCATAATCTCCGAGAGCACCACCCGGTCTGCAATGGAGAGCACCTGGGCGAAATCCTCCAGCAGCATGGCGGTGCGGGAGTAGGTGAAGGGCTGGAATACCGCCCAGACCCGCTTGAAATCCATCTGCTTGGCAGTTTCCAGGGTGGCTTTCAGTTCTGTGGGATGGTGGGCATAATCGTCCGCAAAGGTAACCCCGTCCACCTGCTCCAGAATCTCGAAGCGGCGTCCGGCTCCCCGGAAGTCGCCGATACATCCCGAAATCTGAGAAAATGAAATTCCCATCTCGTGGGCAGCGGCGATGGCTGCCAGGGAGTTGAGGACGTTGTGGCGTCCAGGGATGGAGAGGACGATGGTCCCCTGCGGCTGCCCGCGATGGTGCAGGGTATACTGGAAATTGACCCCGTCGTGCAGCTTCAGATCGGTGGCAAAGTAATCGTTGTGCGGCCCCAGGCCAAAGGTGATGCGGCGGGTTTCAATTCCCTCCATCGCGTCGCGGGTGTTGGCGTCGTCCCCGTTGTAGATGACCAGACGGGAAGCCATGGAGGCAAACTTGTGGAAGGAATGCTTCAGATTCTCCATGGTCTTAAAATAATCCAGATGATCGTCGTCGATGTTGAGGATTACGGCGATGTCCGGTGAGAGATGCAAAAAGGTGTCCACAAATTCACAGGCTTCACAGACAAACAGGTCCCGTTCCCCAACGCAGCCGTAACCACCGATTTTGGGCAGTTTTCCGCCGATCACGGCGCTGGGATCCTGTCCGCAGTCGATGAGAATGGAGGTGAGCAGCGAGGTGGTGGTGGTTTTCCCGTGGGTGCCGCTGATGCAGATGGCGTTTTCAAAGCTGTCGGAGATGGCTCCCAACATCACCGAGCGCTCCACCGTGGGGATATTGTGCTCCCGGGCATAGGTAAGCTCACAGTTGTCCTGAAAGATGGCGGCGCTGTACACCACCAGGTCCGCCCCGACAACATTCTCCGCCTTGTGTCCCAGCGAGACAGTGAGCCCCATAGCCCGCTCCATCTTCAGAATATCGCTCTCGTTGTTGTCCGAACCGGTGATGATATATCCTTTTTTGTGAAGGATCTGGACGATGGGGAACATTCCGGAACCGCCGATCCCAATGAAATGCAGATGTTTTTTCCCGCTGAGAATCCCTTTCTCAACAGCGGTGGCGTGATGTGGTTGCATATTGATAACCTCCCGGTGATTTTCCAATATCGGTCCTGAGGAAAGGCGGGGCGATCCAATCTCGCAGCCGGATGTTTGCTGCCTTTCCTCAGCTTTCTACTCCTATATTATATTGCGTCGCCGCTATAAAATAAACACCTTTTTCCGCTGTGCCATAGGATTTTGTGCTGGGGTGCATATTCTGGATACAGCGGTACATACTACCAGTACACCGGTATCATCACCGGACCGATCATCAAACCAGGAAACATCAAGGAGGATTGCTGTACTGCCATGAATATCACAGATATCAGAATCAGAAGAACCTATCAGGACGCCCGTCTTCGGGCAGTGGTGTCGGTCACCGTTGACAACGATCTGGCCATTCACGACATCAAGGTGATCGAGGGGCCTCAGCGGCTGTTTGTGGCCATGCCCAGCCGCAGGGATGAAAACGGAATCTATCGGGATATTGCCCATCCCATCTCCCCCCAAGCCCGCAGAGAACTGGAGGATGCAGTGCTCAGCTGTTATAAAAATTATATCTCGGGACAGCAGCTGCAAAACGGTGCCAGGGAACTGGAAACCACCGTTGGCGCCCCCGACATTCCTGCCGCCAGAAGCACCATCTACCATTAAAAATATCCTCACCGCGCGGACCTTTCAGGTCCGTGCTTTTTTGTTCCCGGCGGAGGTTGTGGTTTTTACCATCGTATGCTATGATAAAGGCAGCATATCGCAGAGACCTGTACTGGGGAAGGAGGCAGAACGATGTTGGAAAGAATCGTCCGTCCGTTGATGGATGGATGGTATTTTGCTATGGGCGAGCAGCTGCCGCAGCAGGATGCATTTCATGCGGTGGAGCTGCCCCACGATTGGGCGGTGGAAGCCCCGTTTTCCCGCACCATGCCTCAGGCGGGAGCACAGGGATATCGGAACCGGTTCGGCGTTCTCTGGTATCGCAATAAATTTTTGCTGGATGCTAAAATGGAAGGATACCGTTATTATCTGGATTTTGGCGGTGTGTATGAATGTAGCACGGTCTGGGTCAACGGGGTGCAGGTTGGGGAAAACTTGTATGGATATACCCCTTTTCGTGTGGAAATTACCGATGCGATCCAGCCAGGAGAGAATACGCTGCTGGTAAAGGCGGACAATTCCCAGATTCCGGCTGACCGTTGGCTCAGCCCTGCCGGGATTTATCGCCGGGTAAGATGGATGGCGCTGCCCCAAAGACATCTGGATCCGCAGCAGATTCGTGTGCAGACCCACCTTAAGGGGAATACTGCCGCCGTTACGGTGGATGGCGGGGAAGCAGGGGAACTGCTGGGGATGCTCCAGGGGGAGGATGTCCAGTTACAGCAAAGATCTGGAGAGGACGGGAAACTCCATTTTGTGGTGGAACACCCCAAACTTTGGAGCGCTCAAACCCCGTATCGATATACCCTAACCCTTACTCTGCTGCAGGATGCCCAGCCAATGGATCAAATTTCGATGCAGATCGGCCTTCGGGAGATTGTTTTTGATTCTGAGCAGGGGATGCTGGTAAACGGAGAAAAGGTAAAACTCAAGGGGGTTTGCATACATCAGGATTTTGCTCCGCTGGGAAATGCATTTCATCCGGAACTGTGGCGGGAGCGATTGGAAGATCTCAAGGAGGCGGGCTGTAACGCCCTGCGTTTGGCCCATCATCTGTTTGCGGAGGAATTTTTGGATCTATGCGACGAGATGGGATTTTATGTTTATGAGGAATGCTTTGACAAATGGCAGAGCGGCCTCTATGGTCGGTATTTTGATACCCAGTGGCGCAAGGATCTTTCCGCCATGGTACTGCGGGACCGCAATCGTCCCAGCGTTGTGATCTGGGGGCTGGGAAATGAAGTGGAAAATCAAGGTCAGCCCTCAATGATCCGGCTGCTTCGGATGCTGAGAGAATATCTGTTGACGCTTGACGACACCCGTCCGGTCAGTGTGGCGCTCAACCCTCACTTCAAACGGGAGAGCGGTGTGGACGCCCGTCGGGTTGCCGATATCCAGCAGTTTGTAGACGAAGTTTCCGACACCGAGATTTATGATGTGGAGGAGCGGATGCAGCGGGTGGCAGAGATTGCTCGTTGGGTAGACATCCTCTGCTGTAATTATCAGGAACCTTGGTACCAGCAGATGCATCTGCGTTTTCCCGATAAGCTGATTTTAGGCACTGAAATATACCAGTATTTTATGGGACGCAGGGATCAAATGAAGAATTTTGACTGCTCTGTGCCGGCGCTGGTGCCGTTCTATTATGACTATGTGATCGGAGGTTTTATCTGGACGGGATTTGATTATCTGGGAGAATCGGTGGGATATCCCTCAAAAGGTTGGGGTGGTTCGCTGATACGCACTACCGGCGACCGGCGTCCCAGCTATTATATGATGCAAAGCTATTGGAGCGATGATCCGATGGTACACTTTTCGGTGCTGGATACCTCCCTCCCCGATGAAGGGGTCAAAGAGATGTGGGATATTCCCATGTACGCCGATCATTGGGATTTTCCACAAATCCATAAAGCGGTGATCCCTTACGTGATTTCCAGCAACTGTGAACAGGTTGAGCTGTACCTCAATGGGACGCGTTACTATCTTCCGGAGCCGAAAAGCTGCCCCAATCGCCTGATTGCCGGGTTCCTGCCCTATCAAAGCGGACGGGTAGAGGTAGTGGGCATTTGTGGGGGAAAGGAGGTCTGCCGCCAGGTGACGGTGACCCCCGGCCCTGTTGCGGGGTTTGTATTCGAGACGCCGCTCAGAAAGGCTCCTGCGGAGAAGGGATATACCCTGCTGCTGCGGGTCCATGCCGTCGACCAGCAGGGCAATCGATGCTTTCATCCAAGGATACGGGTGTGTTTCCGGGTGGAAGGCCCGGGACGGCTGGCTGCGGTGGACAACGGCGAACTGATGGGGGAAGAGCGGTATGATCAGAATTCTATCCCGCTGTATCGGGGATGTGCCACAGTGTTGGTTCGGTTGGACGGAACACCGGGAAGTATCAAGGTGTTTGCTGAAAGCGGCACGTCCGTCTCCCCCGCCATGGCGCAGATACAGGTATTTTCTTAGAGATTTGGCCGATTTTTTATCCATCTATTCAAGAAACGGAGGAGACAGATTATGGAATATCGCAGATTGGGAAAAACACAGTTGCAGGTTTCCGCCATCGCTTTTGGCGGGATCCGGTTGGGAAATCTGGATCAGGAACTGGTAACGCAGCTGGTCAAACAAGCCTATGAGGGCGGTATTAACTACATAGATACTGCGCGGGGCTATGGCCTGAGCGAGGTGCGTCTGGGGGAAGCCATCCGTCAGTTGGGTATCCGGGATAAGATGATTCTCTCCAGCAAGATTATCCGCCGGGAGCTCTCCCAGTTTCAGGAAGATTTCGCCACCACCATGCGGAATCTGCAGACCGATTATCTGGACATCCTTTTTGTCCATGACGTCAGTACCCGGGCCAACTGGGATAAGGTGCGCACCAATGGGGTGCTGGATTATATGAGAGAGCTCAAGGACAAAGGGATGATACGTCATATCTGTTGCTCCACCCATGACGCCGTCATTGGAGAGGAGATGATGCGTTCCGGTTATTTTGAAGCGGTGATGCTGGCTTACAACCCCATCAACCCGGAGCTGGAGGAGACGCTGATCCCCTTGGCGGTGGAGCTGGATATGGGCGTTATCGTTATGAAACCGCTGGGCGGCGGTGTGCTGACCCCGGAAAAGAGCGCGCAGATGGGCTTTTCGGTGACGGCGGCGGAATGCCTGCGGTTTGCCGCATCCAACAAGCAGGTTTCTACCGTGATTCCGGGTATGGAAAAACCGGAGCACGTGGCGGAGGCGCTGGCGGTGGCTTCCGCTCCCCTTGAGATGAGCGAGGAGGAGCGCAAGGAGCTGATGGGCCGCATCAGCATTCGGGGCCGCAACTACTGCCGCGGCTGCGGATATTGTCTGCCCTGTCCCAAGGGCATTCCCATCCCCACCGTGTTGGCGCTGCTGGGACGCTGGGAGGTCTTTAACGGCAACAACTGGGCCCAGATGCACAGCATCGCCACCGAATATAAGGAGAAGGTCCCGGACGATCAGCTGCCCACCAACTGTGTGGCCTGCGGCGCCTGTGTGCAGCGTTGCCCCTTTAACCTTCCTGTACCGGAGCTGATGAAACAGGCCGCCAATATGCGCAGATATTGAGGATCTGTCTCAAGAACAGCCCTAATCAGTAAACGATTTTGCGGTCGGGCGCGGCGACGGCGTCCGGCCGCTTTTTATGCGCACAGGAGAAAAATCTGCCTGCAAAGGCCGGGAAATATCATATTATTTTTTGGATTTTTGCAGGATTTTCAAGAACTCCTGCATATTTCCTTGATTTTTGCGCGATAACAAGTTAAGATATAGGTACGGTTTCCTCTCCACGAAATAGCGATGGAAGGAAATAGAAAAGCGTTTTCACAGGGATACGCAATGGAGGAGCATAATAGCATGAACAAAGATTTGATTCATCTGGTACAGAGCCGAATGTCTGATTTTTCCAAAGGACAAAGGCTGATCGGTCAGTTTATTATAGATCATTATGACAAGGCCGCCTTTATGACCGCCTCGAAGCTGGGCAATACGGTAGGGGTAAGTGAATCCACAGTGGTACGGTTCGCCTCTGAGATTGGTTATGACGGTTATCCGCAGCTGCAGCGGGCCTTGCAGGAGATGATCCGCAACCGCTTGACCTCGGTGCAGCGCATGGAGGTTACCACCGACCAGATGGGTACCTCCGACGTGCTCTCCAAGGTGCTGAATATGGATGTGGAAAAGATCCGCCGCACCCTGGAGGAGACCTCCCGGGAAGATTTTAACGGTGCGGTGGACGATATCATTGCGGCCAAAAAGATTTATATCATGGGGGTTCGTTCCTCCTCTGCGCTGGCGGTCTTTCTTAGCACCTATTTTCATTATATCTTCGATAACGTGGTGTTGGTGGATACCTCCAGCACCAGTGAATTGTTTGAGCAGATTCTGCGCATCGGCAAGGAGGATGTCTTTATTGCCATGAGTTTTCCCCGCTATTCCCAAAAGACGGTGCAGGCGGCTCAATACTGCCACAACCGCGGTGCAAAGGTGATTGCCATCACCGACAGCCGGCTTTCCCCCATCGCGGAGAACAGCAACCGGATGCTGCTGGCCAGAAGCGATATGGCCTCCTTTGTGGACTCGCTGGTGGCGCCGCTGAGCATCATCAACGCCCTGATTGTCTCGGTGGGACTGAAAAAGAAAGCGGAAATTGCCGACACCTTTGCACGGTTGGAAAAGATTTGGGACGAATATAACGTCTACGAGAAGGTGGATGGCAAGCGCTGAACCGAGGCGGTTCCCTGATATTTTCTCCAGGAGGTAATTATGTCGGAAACATTTGACGCGATTGTAGTGGGAGGCGGTGCGGCCGGGATGTGCTGCGCCGGGTTTGCCGCCGCCCGAGGCCTTTCGGTGGCGGTGGTGGAGCGAAATGCCCGTCCCGCCCGCAAGGTGATGATCACCGGTAAAGGCCGCTGCAATGTGACCAACAACTGTGATAACGACACCTTTATCCGCATGGTGAAGCGTAATGGCCGGTTCCTTTACAGTGCCATTCACGCATTTTCGACAGCGGATACCATGCAGTGGTTTACAGATCTGGGGGTGCCGTTAAAGACCGAACGGGGCAACCGGGTTTTTCCCTGCTCCGACAAAGCGGTGGATATTGTGGACGCCCTGACGGCGTTTGTCAAAAAAGGCGGCTGCCAAATGGTGCAGGGACGCTGCACCGACCTTGTGATACAGGATGCAAAGCTGCAAGGGGTGCTTTTGGAGGACGGAAGGGTTATCTCGGCTCCTTCGGTGGTGGTGGCCACCGGCGGGATGAGCTATCCCCTCACCGGTTCCACCGGGGACGGATACCGTCTGGCTCGGCAGGCGGGGCATGAGATTGTCCCGCCCCACCCTTCGCTGGTGCCGATGTTGGTGGCGGGACGGGATTGCCCGGTGATGATGGGGCTTTCCCTGAAGAATGTTACCCTTTCTCTGTTGGACCGCAAGAAGAAAAAACCGGTGTTTTCCGAGTTGGGGGAGATGCTGTTTACCCATTTTGGGGTATCCGGACCGCTGGTACTCTCCGCCTCTGCCCATCTGGATTATCAGAGATTTCCGGATTATACGCTGTCCATCGATCTCAAACCGGCGCTTCAGCCCCATCAGCTGGACGCCCGTATTCTACGGGATTTTGAGGCCAATCTGAACAAGGATCTCATCAATGCCCTGGGAGCGCTGCTGCCCGCAAAGATGATCCCGGTGATGGTGGCCCGAAGCGGGATCCCGCCGCAGACCAAGGTCAACCAGATTACCCGGGAACAGCGTATGGCGCTGGTCAGCTGCATCAAGGCTTTCACGCTGCAGCCGGTGGCTTTTTCTCCCATCGAGGAGGCCATCGTCACCAGCGGCGGGGTTCAGGTAACCCAGGTGAACCCGGCAACAATGCAGTCCAAACTGTTGGACGGATTGTTTTTTGCCGGGGAGGTGCTGGATGTGGACGCTTACACCGGTGGGTTTAATCTGCAGATTGCTTTTTCCACCGGATATCTGGCGGCGCAACATCTGTAGTGGGGATACCGGCGAGAGAATTGCCGGGAAAAGCCCTAGATAAATAAGTGGAAGGAATGGATCATCATGCTTTCAGTCGCGTTGGACGGCCCGGCGGGAGCCGGAAAGAGTACCATCGCCAAGACGTTGGCCCAAAAATTCGGATTTCTCTATGTGGATACCGGGGCGCTGTACCGCGCCATCGGAAAATATATGTTGGATCACGGCAAACATCCCGGAGATCCAGCCCAGGTCGTGCCGCTGCTCTCCTCCCTTTCGGTGGAGCTGTGCTACCGGGAGGATGGCCAGCGGGTGCTGGTCAACGGGGAGGATGTCACCGGTCAGATCCGGACCCAGGCGGTCTCCGCTGCTGCCTCGCAGGTCTCCGCCATCAAGGAAGTGCGGGACTTTTTGTTTTCCCTACAGCGGGAACTGGCCCAAAAACACAACGTTATGATGGATGGACGGGATATCGGTACCGTGGTGCTTCCTCAGGCCACGGTCAAGATCTTTCTCACCGCCTCAGCAGAAGACCGGGCCAGACGCCGGTACCTGGATCTGCAGCAAAAAGGGGATGATACCCCCTATGAGGAGGTGCTGCGCACAGTGATTCAGCGGGATTACGATGACTCCCATCGTTCGGTGGCACCGCTGTGTCAGGCTTCGGATGCTTTGCTGGTGGATACCACCGGGGAGACGCTGGAAACTTCTTTGCAACGGCTGGAAGCCTTGATCTTGGAGCAGCTGGAGAAGAAAGGGGAACGTTTGCCGTGAGTTTATTTTACTTTGTTGCGAAAAAATTGACCAACGCCTTCATCCATATTGCATTTCGAATGCGGTACGAAGGAAAGGAAAACATTGATCAGCGGGGCGGTTTTATGGTCTGTTCCAACCACCGAACCGTACTGGACCCGCTTTTTATTGCCCAGAAGATCCGGCCACAGCTCTTCTTCATGGCGAAGCAGGAGCTGTTCAAAAACTGGTTTTTCGGCGCCATCATCAAAGGGTTGGGTGCCTTCCCGGTCGAGCGGGGAAAGGGCGACAACAGCGCCATCGACTTTGCGGTGGATACCCTTAAATCCGGAAAGGTGTTGGCTATGTTCCCGGAAGGGACCCGTTCCAAGGATGGTACCCCAGGAAAGCCCAAATCCGGCGCGGCGCTGGTGGCGATGCAGACCAAGGCGGACATCCTGCCGGTGGCCATCTCCTTTGAGCCGCCGCTGCGGTTTCGTTCGGTGGTGACCATCCGCTATGGAAAGATGATCCGTTTTGAGGAGCTGGGCGCTGAACACAGCACCCCCAGCGAGATGAAGCGGGCCAGCAAACTGATTATGGGCCGGATTGTAGAGCTGGTGACGCTGCCCGCTGCCGCAGCAGAGCAGCAGGAGAAAGAACGGTAAAGGACAAGGCAAAAATTTCCATTGTTCTCCCGAAAGAGGTCGAATATGAGAATTTGTCGAAATGTTCTTGAAAAATTCAAAATTCGGTCTTAAACAGGCTGATTTTGCCACTGGATAAACCGAAAAAATCTGATATAATAATAAGTATGGTGAGAACACCGGTTTCAGTTGGATTCTGGGAGGGAAAGGCCATATGGTGACCGTTGCCAAAAGCGCTGGGTTCTGCTTTGGTGTGAGCCGGGCGGTGGATATGGTGTTTGCAGCGGTGAAGGAGGGAAAGAGGGTTCGCACCTTCGGCCCCATCATTCACAATCCTCAGATGGTACAGCAGCTTCTGGAGTTGGGGGTATATGCCATCCATGAGCCGGAGGAGGCGATGCCGGGGGATACCGTCGTCATCCGCTCCCACGGTGTGAGCCAGGCTGTGTACGACGCGCTGCTGCAGCGCGGGGTGGAGATATTGGACGCCACCTGTCCGTTTGTGGCCAAGATCCATCGGATTGTATCGGCGTATTCCGGGGAGACCCAGCGGATTTTGATTGCCGGGGATCCCAACCATCCGGAGGTGCAGGGAATTGTCGGCCATTGCCGGTGTCCTGTGGATACCTTTCAAAATGAGCAGCAACTGCGGACCATTCTGTCAAAAGATGAATATTCTGTGAACAACCTCATTGTTTTGGTGGCACAGACCACCTTTCATACCGGAGAATGGGAAAAAAGCGTAAATTCTGCAAAAAAACAGTGTACAAATCTTTTGATTTTTGATACAATATGTAGTGCTACCAGCACTCGACAGCGGGAAGCAGCCGCGCTGGCCCAGCAATCTGACCTGATGGTGGTTGTGGGGGGAAGGCAAAGTTCAAACACCGCCAAGCTGCGCGACATCTGCGCCCGGTATTGTCCCACGGTTTTGGTGGAGACGGTATCGGAACTCAGCCGGGAAATGATTCCCGAACATTGCCATCGTATCGGCATTACTGCCGGTGCTTCCACACCGGCTCGTATAATTAAGGAGGTACAAGAAACCATGAGTGAAATGATGAACAATCATCAGGAAGAAAATTTTGAGGAGCTTTTGAATCAGTCTACCTTTACTACATACAATGGCCAGATTGTCAAAGGTATTGTTTTGGGCGTGACCCCCACCGAGCTTCAGGTGGATATCGGCACCAAATATGCCGGCTATGTGCCGCTGCATGAGCTGACCGACGATCCCACCGTCAAGGTGGAAGAGGCCTATAAGCCCGGCGACGAGCTGGAGCTGCTGGTGGTGCGCACCAACGACGTGGAGGGTACTGTTATGCTCTCCAAGAAACGTCTGGATGCACAGGCTGGTATCCGCAAAGTGATGGAAGCCAAGGACACCGGCGAGATCCTCAAAGGCGTTGTGGTTGAGGTTGTCAACAAAGGCGTTTTGGCGCTGACCAACGGCGTTAAGGTGTTTATCCCCGCTTCCCATGTTTCCCTGTCCAGAGTGGAAGATCTCTCGGTTATGCTCAAACAGCCGGTAGAGTTTAAGATCATCGAGACCAACCCCGAGCGCAAGAGAGCGGTAGGTTCCATCAAGGCAGTTCTGCGTGAGCAGAGAAAAGCCCTGGAGGAGAAGTTCTGGAGCGAGATCGAGGTGGGCAAGACCTACACCGGCGTTGTCAAATCCATCGTGTCCTACGGCGCGTTTGTGGATCTGGGCGGTGTGGACGGTATGGTCCATATCTCCGAGCTTTCCTGGAACCGCATCAAGCATCCCTCTGAGGTTCTGAACATCGGCGACACCGTGGAGGTGTATGTCCGGGATCTGGACCGTGAGAACCATAAGATTTCCCTGGGCTACAAGAAGGCGGAGGACAATCCTTGGGAGATCCTCAAAGCCAACTACCATGTTGGCGACGTGGTGAAGGTGAAGATTGTTTCCATGACCACCTTCGGCGCTTTTGCCCAGATCATCCCCGGTGTGGATGGCCTGATCCATATCTCTCAGATTTCTACCCAGCGCATTGCCAAACCCCAGGATGTCCTGAGCATTGGCGATGAGGTTGAGGTGAAGATCACCGAGCTGGACTTTGATAAGAAGAGAATCAGCCTGTCCATGAGAGCACTGGCCGAGGAAGCCCCTGCTGCCACCGAGGAGACCGCTGAGTAATTTGATCTGAATGATAACGGACATGAGCTGGAGAAGATCCGCTTATGTCCGTTTTTTTGTATGCCATATCCAACAATCAAGCCAAAAGGAGAGTTGCTGCCATGCTTTATGAGAAAATGTATCGCGATGCTGTGCCGGAAGTTTGCCTGAGCACCTTTGTCATGGATCCCATCCCCGGTATGCTGGAGGGGGATATCCGCCCGGCGGTGGTCATCTGCCCCGGCGGCGGTTACAGCCATCTCTCCCCCAGAGAAGGGGAGAATCTGGCGGTGTGGTTTAACGCCAATGGGTTTCACGCCTTTGTGCTGGAATATTCCATCACCCATGGAGCCACAGGAGAGGCGTTTTCTCCGCTGGAAAAACGTCCGCTGACCGATCTTGCATGGGCGATGCAGCTGATTCGCCGCAACGCCGGCGCATGGCATCTGGACGCCGGGCGCATTGCGGTGATGGGCTCCTCCGCGGGAGGACATCTGGCGGCTTCGCTGGGGGTATTCTGGAACGACAGTTCCCTTGCGTCCCAGCTGGGATGTGACAGCGAAATGCTAAAACCCAACGCGCTGCTGCTCAACTATCCGGTGCTGGTCAGCGGTGTGTACAGCCATCAGGGTTCCTTCGATCAGCTGCTGGGCAAGGGCCTTCCCCAGCAGGCCTATGCTTCCATGTCGCTGGAACGGTTTGTTGGGGAGCAGACCCCTCCCTGTTTCCTCTGGCATACCATGGAGGATGGTTCGGTCCCGGTGGAAAACTCCCTGCTCTTTGCCATGGCGCTGCGGCAGCATCATATTCCCTTTGAGCTGCACATCTTTGAGAAGGGGGCCCATGGCCTCTCCACCTGCCAGCCGGATGTATCCGCATCCCCCGCAGGGGTTCTGCCTGAAACCGGAAAATGGAAAGAGCTTTGCATGACCTTCTTGCGCCGTCAATTTGGAATGCTGTAAGCGATGGGATGCCGGCACCGATAAAATCGATGCCGGCAGTTTTTTATCTCCTACGGATGGTTTTGGGTATCACAAAATAAACAAAAAGGTTTTTTGAAGCATTCCATGATTTTGTTTGTTTTTTCCAGATGATATGCTATAATAACGACAGATTGTTTTGCGATCTGTCGGTTCTGTGTCTACAGCCATAGAACCGCTCAACATAAAGGAGGATACCGGATATGTCCAATACCGTGAAAAAACCCAACGTTATCTTTCTGATGACCGATCAGCAGCGTTGGGATTGTATCGGCCGTTTTAATTCCTACATCAAAACCCCCAATCTGGATAAGCTGGCGGCGGACGGAATTATTTTTAATCAGGCTGTCTGTCAGTGCCCTATGTGCGTTCCCAGCCGCAACTCGATGATGTTCGGGATGTATGCTTCCCAGATTGGCGTGCGAACCAATGCCGGGGGAATCTTTGACGAAACCCGTCTGCCCAGCAGGCCGCTGCCCCAGCTGATGAAGGACGCCGGATATTTTACCGCCGGTTTCGGCAAGACCCACTGGAACAACGGCGCTTTTACCGACAAGCCCTCCAAGCGCGGGTTTGACGTGCGGGCGGAGGGACAGTCCAAAAATTCCTCCTGCTACGAGTACGGCGCCACCATGATGGACGACGAAGGCCAGGACCCGGAGGGGCTGAAGGCTTACTTTGAGGAGACCAAAAACTGGGGCGGAGGCGAGGAAAACTATCTGGGATATACCGGATGTACCAGCACCCTTCCCAAAGAACACCATCGGGACGGTTTTATCTTTACCAAATGCATGGAATTTTTGGATGGGCCTATCCCGGAGGATCAGCCGCTGTTTTTGTATCTATCCTTCATCAAGCCCCATGCCGGATTCAATGTGCCGCCGGAGTATGAGAGTCAGTACCGGCTGGAGGATATCCCGGATCTGGAGCTGCCGCCCTGGGAGGAAGAGCCGGATACCCATGTGCGGGCGGTATCCAAGGTTAGCGAGGCGCTGCGCACCCGTCACGAGGAGATTAAGGCCCACTGGAAAACCCTTACCTCCGAGCAGCGCCGCCGCACCACCCTGCGCTATTGGGCCAACTGCACCTTCCTGGACGATTTCATCGGCAAAGCGGTGGAGAAGATGCGCCAGAGAGGGCTGCTGGACAATGCCTTGATTTTGTTTGTTTCCGACCATGGGGATATGATGGGTGAGCGGGATTTCCGCTTCAGCAAATATTGTCTGTTTGACAGCAGTGTCCGTGTGCCCATGATCCTTTCCGGAAACCTGATTCCCCAGGAGAAGAAGGGAACGGTGGACGAGCGGCCGGCGGAGCTGGTGGATTTGATCCCTACCATCTGCGACGCGGTGGGAATCGATGCGGATCCCCGTTTGCCAGGAATCAGCCTGCTTTCCGACCGGGTACGTCCCGGTGCCTTCAGCGAATTCCATGGAGGTGGTCCTGAGGTTCCTCAGCCGGCCCCCGCATGGATGTGGAGAAACAAGGATTATAAGCTGATCCTGTTCCGGGAAGGTACGGTGCTGGATGACACCCCTCTCAAAGGGGAGCTGTATGATCTGAAAAAGGATCCCCACGAATGGTATAACCAGTATGACAATCCCGAATATCTGCCGGTAAAACTGAGAATGATGGAACAGCTGCTTTGTCACATTGCCACTGTCTATGCCAAAGGTCCCGCTTTCGGGGATCTCAAGGGGGATTTAAAGATTCGTCCTCAGGGGAAAAAAGACTGAGCGCAGGGATACCTGTGGATGTTTTTGCCGCAGCGGCTAAAAAGGAGGAAAAAAGGATATGGCTTTTCTGCACATACAAATGGAGTCCCAGGCACTTCATATGCCGGTGCCGCTGGATGTGATTTTGCCCCAATATGACCCTACCGGGGAAAACGGCACGCCGGTCAAAGGCCCTTATAAGACGCTCTATCTGCTGCACGGTTCCGGAGGAAGCCAGAGCGATTGGGTGTTCAAATCCAATCTGCTGCGCTATGTGGAGGGATTGCCGTTGGCGGTGGTGATGCCTGCGGGAAACAACAGCTGCTATGTCAATACCCCAGCGGGACAGGATTACACCGATTTCCTTGCGTGGGAGCTCCCTTCCATCTGCGAGGACTGGTTCCCTCTCTCCAGGGAGAGAAAGGACCGGTATATCGCAGGCCTTTCCATGGGCGGATACGGCGCTTATCACGCCGCTATGACCTATCCGCAGCAGTTTGCCAAAGCATCCTCCATATCCGGGGCGCTGGATATCTCCATCGTCTATCATGAGGATGAATTTGGAAAGCAGGCAGTGAATGTGCTGGGGCCGGAGGAAAATTTTGCAGGCGGACCCAACGATCTGCTGGCTTTGGCGGAGCGGCAGAAGGAGAAGCAGGCCGATCTGCCAGAGATGCTCTCCCTGTGCGGAGAACAGGACGCACTGTGGGAGGATAACCTCTTCTTCCAGGAGAAGATGGAGCAGCTGGGGCTGCCGGTGCAGCTGGAATCCTGGGAAGGGGAACACAACTGGGAATTCTGGGACGCGGCAATCTGCCGGGTGTTGGAATGGTTGGACGTCTGGGAACAAAACGGGAAGGAGCAGCGGTAATATGGCACTGATGGAAGTACAGTTTTATTCGAAGGTGCTGGGGATGGATATGTGCGCATATGTACTGATGCCCCAGCCCAAAGAGCCTTATCCTCCGGAAAAGAAATACAAAACCCTCTGGCTGTACCACGGCGGAAGCGGCGACCATACCGCATGGCTGCGGGAAAGCCGTATTGAGGCGTACGCCCGGGAACGGGAGTTGGCGGTTGTTATGCCGGGAGTTCATAAATCCTGCTTTGTCAACATGAACGTGGGAATGCGGTATGGGGATTTCGTTGGCCGCGAGCTGGTGGAGATTATGCGCGGCCTCTTTCCCAGGCTTTCCCACAATCGGGAGGACAACTTTGTGTCGGGCCTTTCCAACGGCGGATATGGGTGTATCCATGTGGGGCTGACCAATCCGGATATCTACGGAGCCATCGGCGCGTTTTCCGCCGGGGACAAAGCGGATTCGGATTTCTCCCATCGTCAGAAGGAGAAATGGGTTCTCTTTGGCGACGGGGATCTGGATCAGAACGAATATGGCCTTAAGAGCGTGGGGCGCAAGCTGATGGCCAGCGGCGTGACGCCGCCCAAGGTGTATCATGCCTGCGGCTCCAACGATCCCTGGCTTTATCAAAACAACCTGATGCGGGATTTCTTTACCTCCTATCCCGGCGATCCCTTCCACTATCAGTATGATGTGCTGGAAGGATATGGACATCAGTGGGAGTTTTGGGATCTTGAGATTCAAAAATTCTTTGATTATCTGGGATTGGAAAAGAAAAAGTAAAAGAGTTTTGGGGGAGTGCTGTTCATGGAAACCAGAGGTACGGCCAGAGAATATTATCACGGAAGTCCAACCGGTGGATTGAGCCGTTTGGAACCCCACTCCTTCTGCCAGCGTACCCCCTGCGTGTATCTCACCGCCAACGCCGTGGTTGCAGCGCTCTATGCTGTAAAACCGGTGGAACAGCCTCACAGTTTTTATCCCTATGGTTTTCAGGGCAAGGTTCCGGTGTATACCGAATACTATCCCCACGCGTTGGAGGATCTTTATGGCGGAAAGACCGGTTATGTTTATCACTGCTACTGCGACGCGGAGATTTCTCTGGAAACAGACACCGCCAATCCCTGTGCGATGGTGAGCCGTAAACCGGTGGAGGTGTGCGGCTATATGGAGCTGCTGGATGTGTTGGAAGCACTGCTGGAATATGAGCGCTGCGGGAAGCTGATGGTGCGGCGCTATGATACGCTCAACTGGCGGCAGCTGGAATACATCCGCCTGACCGTTGCGGAAGAGATTCAGAAATACCGCCTCAAAGAAACCCCCTCCGACAAGTACAGTGCCTTTTTGCGTCAACGCTTCCCGGAAGTCTGGAATCAGGCGTGAAGTGGAGGGTGGCCCAAACAACAAACCGGCTCTGTGTCCAACAAACACGGAGCCGGTTTTGTGTCCAATCGATTTTTCCCCAAATGATTCGACAGCGTTTCCCTACAACTGATTTTGGAACAATTTTTCTTTACTTTTTTGTTCCTTTGCGGGTATAATCGATTTACGCCCTGCGACATATTTTGCGGGAAAACCGCTTTCCCCGTATCAGGTTTGCGCTTTTTGATAATTCAGTTATCTTTCAGTGCCGTTTCACCTGTCCTTCACATAGTGTACGGCAAATGATGTATAATGAACTTGAAATGTTTGTGGATATCACCAAAGGAGGAATGGGATATGTATCGTATCTTGATTGTGGACGACGAAACCGGCATCCGGGAGATGATCAAGAAATACGCTCTGTTTGAGGGATATGAAGTGGAAGAAGCCTCCGACGGCATGGAGGCCATCGAAATTTGTAAAAAACAATCCTTTGATTTGATTGTGATGGATGTGATGATGCCGGAGCTGGACGGTTTTTCGGCTTGCCGCGAGATTCGCAAATTTTGCACCGTCCCGGTGATTATGCTCTCCGCACGGGGAGAAGAATACGACAAGATCCATGGGTTTGAGCTGGGAATTGACGATTATGTGGTCAAGCCCTTTTCCCCCAAGGAGCTTATGATGCGCATTGCCGCCGTCATCAAGCGCAGCACGGCCCAGCCGGAGCCGCAGAAGGATATCCTGGTCATTGAGGGGCTCAAGGTGGATTTTACCGGACGGATGGTGTTTGTCAACGATCAGCGGGTGGATATGTCTCCCAAGGAGTATGATCTGTTTTTCTATATGGTCAAAAACCGCGGCATTGCTTTGACCCGGGAAAAACTGATCTCCGATGTGTGGGGCTATGACTTTTTTGGAGACGACCGGACATTGGATACGCATATCAAACTGCTGCGCAAAAGTTTGGGAGAGTACAGTAAATTTATTGTAACGCTGCGGGGCGTGGGGTATCGCTTTGAAGGATAGATGGAAGATAAGACAAAAATGGAGTAATTTAAGCATCAAATGGAAAATTTTCGGCTGGCTTTTGCTGTTCAGCGGCCTGCTGTTGGCGCTGCTTTGGCTGTTCCAGATCGTATTTCTCGATAGCTTTTATAAGAGCATCAAAACCCGCACCCTCAAATCCTCCGGCGATATGGTGGTGCGCAACATTGAAAGCCAAGGCCTTGCCGAGCTGGTGGATCAGATTGCGGTTCAGAACAACGTCAGCATCCGCATTGTGGACAGCCAGGGAAATGAGCTGCTTAAGGAGAGCACCGAGTCCTATAACCGTTTCATCGATTTGCCCGCCTGGCAGCTGCAGGATTTTTATAACCGTGCGCAGCAAAACGGCGGCATATTGTTCGAACAGTTTTCTAAGGAATCCTTTGATTTTACCAAAAAGGATGGAGAGTTTCCCCTGTATATCGGCAAGGTTCCGGGAAAAGCCGAATTTATGATGGAATCGATGATCTATGTCCGCACGCTGGAAAAAAGCGATGGGACCTCGGTGATGGTGCTGCTGCATTCCCAGATCTCACCCGTCAATTCCACGGTGGAAACCCTGCGGGTACAGTTTATTTACATTGCAGCGATCATGCTGGTGCTTTCGCTGCTGCTGGCGCTGGGGATTTCCCGGCTGATTTCCGCCCCCATTGTGCAGATCAACCGCACAGCCAAGCTGCTGGCTACCGGAAATTACGACGTGCGTTTTACCGGCCAGGGCTATCTGGAGATCCGGGAGCTGCGGGATACCCTCAACTATGCGGCGGTGGAATTGTCCAAGGTGGAAGCGCTGCGCCGGGAGCTGATTGCCAACATCTCCCATGACCTGCGCACGCCCCTGACCATGATTACCGGATATGCGGAGGTGATGCGGGATCTGCCGGGGGAAAATACCCCGGAAAATGTACAGATCATCATCGATGAGGCCAAACGGTTATCGGTGCTGGTAACCGATATTCTGGATCTCTCCAAGTTACAGGCAGGGGTACAGACCTTAAACCTTTCGGTGTACAATCTGACCCAGGATGTGCGGGATATCATCTCCCGGTATGCGAAACTCACCGAACAGAGAGGGTATCATATCAACTTTATCAGCGGGGAAAACGTTTATGTGCGGGCCGATCAGGTCAAGATCTCCCAGGTAATCTACAACCTGATCAACAACGCCATCAACTATACCGGGGAGGACAAACAGGTTACCGTCTGCCAAAGCGTAAGCGGCAACAAGGTAAAGATTGAGATCATCGATACCGGCGAGGGAATCCCGGCCGACAAGCTTCCCTATATCTGGGATCGTTATTATAAGGTGGATAAGGTGCATAAACGCTCCACTGTGGGCACCGGATTGGGCCTTTCGATTGTGCGGGCGGTGCTGGAACTGCATCATGCGGCGTTCTCGGTGATCAGCACCGAGGGACAGGGCAGCATCTTTTGGTTTGAGCTGGAACGGGTGGAGCCGGAGGAGATTGTTGTCCAGTAATCTTTTTGAAAAAAATCGCCTTGTGAAAGCAAATGGACGCTTTCACAAGGCGATTTGTCTGTGAGGGGATAAGGCTTGGGAAGGATAGAGCGTCAGCGGACGGTGGTTCCCGGAAAGTAATGTTCCAGAATCTCCACATAATCCGCACCCTCCGCCGCCATCAGCATGGCGCCGGTCTGACTCATTCCTACCCCATGGCCATAGCCATAGGTGGTAAAGATAAACTCGTCCCGGTTGTCCAGATACTCCACCTCAAAACAGGCGGAGCGCAGTCCCAGCACCGCTTCCCGCAGCACCCGTCCGGTGATGGGATAGGATTTGTTGTTGGCGTCGTAATAATACTTGGTGTATCCGCCCACCGATACCACATCGTTGTAACCGCCATCGGTGTAGGAGATCACCTCAAACCAATCGGCAGGATCGCCGTCCAGCTCTATCCCCAGCTGTTCTTCCACCGCGCTTGCCACTGCGTCGGCGGAGATACGTTTGGTGTCCTCAAACCGGTAAGCGTCCCGATCCACCGAGCTGTCCACACTGACCAGATAGGGGCAGGATCCTCCCCAGACATCGGCGGAGGAGTTGGTGCGTCCTGCGCTGGTAGCGTGATAGCAGGTGAATGCCAGGCTGCCGTTGTAATAGACCGCCTCGCCAATTACCTCCGCCACTGCGCTTTTTACCGCGGTGGTGGGGGTTTTCATCACCACCGAAGGGGAAACCCCCCGGTTGTTTTCATAGCAGATATATGTATATGCAGCGACGGCCTGGGCCTTGAGCGCTTCCGCGTTGGCTGAGCCCATCTCTGCCGCCACAACCTTGCAGACAATGTCATAGGCGCTGTCTGTGTACCGAGAGCCGTTATAGTATACCGATAAGGTTTCGCTGTCGTCGTACTCCGGGGAGGAATCGGTTTCCTCGGGATCTTCCTCCTCGTAGATCTCCTGGTCTTGTTGGTGATCGGAGCTGTCAGAGGAGGGACGAAGCCCGGCGATTCCCTGGGGTGTACTGGAGGAGGGACGCATTCCGGCAACCCCAGGCAGGGAGCTGGAAATCACAATTCCGGATGCCTGAGAGGAGGAGACGTCGGAGGATGAGGATACGGCACTTTCCATGCTTTCCGATGGAGAACTGGAACTCTCCGATACCGAGACGCTTGGCTGGGAGGAGACGATGGTTTCACTGGAGGAGGACGCCGGCGGCTCGGACGATTGGGACGATGGTATCTCAACCGCCGGCAGCTCCTCGTCGTCTGAAAGATCATCGGTTTGGTCCGTTTGGTCTGAAGGCCGTACCGGGATAACCGTGATACCGTTGGGCAGCGGCAGCGTGTCGGAGAGTTCCGGGGGCGGCGCCGTTTCCTGAGTAAAAGAGAGCTGATTGGTGACGGTGATGGAGCGGTCCGCCTCCGGCAAAATGGCTCTCATCAGCGATACGTTGGGCTTTTCGGTTTTGTACAGGGTATACCAAATGTCGGGATACAGCACATTGTCGTTGCGGGTGGCTTTGGTGGTGTCCACCTGTGGGTCCTCCCCGTCCCGGATCTTCCGGGCCACCACCACAAATCGAGCGTCTTTGAATTCATAGCTGCAGGTGGAGAGGGTCAGCAGCTCGTCGCCAGGGCCTACATCCACCCCGGTATTGAGGATGGAGCGGATCTGGACGCTGTAGAGAAACCGCTCAAACTCCTCATCGTCCTGGGCGTTGATGAAGTTGTGGTAGTCGAAAATCTCACCATGGGCCTTGAGGGTATTGGTGATAAACATAGCTACCACCTTATATTGGGCTTCCTCATATACGCTGTCAAAACGGATGATGGGATGAGCCTGATAGTAGGACAGGTTTTTATATTGCAGCAGCTCCTCAAACATCTGGCCGTCCCGCATATTGTGCCCATAGATCACCAGATTGTCGCTGGGCTCCTTCACATCGGCCCGGTAATCCAGAAAGGGAACGCCGTGATCGCTGTAGTTGCCTTCAAAATCCCGTCGCAGATAGTACTGGCTTTGGGCGGTATCCTGATCGCTCTGTACCACCGGATAGCTGAAGTCGGTGCCGTCGATGGAAAGCCATCCCTTGATATCGGGGTTGACGGCATATAATGCTGCAAATTTGGAAAGGTATTCCGCCGGGTATCCCTCCGGGATGGCGGAGACTGACTGGGAACTGCTGGTCTTGTAAAGCTGTTCCAGTTGCCGGCTGTCCTGCCGGTGGTTCCAGCCCTGATAGTAATAGTGGCCCAGATAGGCTGAGGAAGCGGCAAATACCATGGCGCACAGCAATATCAGCAGCCTGCGCACAATCTTTCCGCCTGATTGCCGGACATCGTCTTCCCTGTGGGGATCCTCCGATACAGGAAAGCCTTTTCCGGCTGCGGCAAGGCGGACCGGAACCCCGTCTGGGAGCTGCTCAGGTTGGCAGAGAAAGATGTATAGCAGCTTCATGGCGGCGATGGCCCCATACTCCGCGGCACGGTTGCCAAAACAGTCGTCGGGAAGGGGAAACGCCTGAAAATAGACCTCTTGACCGTTGGAGAGGGCGGCATAGATCTGACGCACCGGTTCATCCAGGCATAGCGAGAGTCCCAGTGCATTTTCCTCCCCCTGTTGGCGGACATATTCGGCCAGCATTCCGGCGCCGGTGGGGGAGACAATCTCCTTTCCCCGCAGTTTGCGGTATGGAAGATGGATTTCGGCGGTCTCTGAGGCCAGCATATAGCTGCCGTGGAAGGGGATGTTTCCCTTTCCCTCCTGCTCTATTTCCCGCTGCAGCAGCTGGTAAAGCATACCGGAGGAGCAGGATTCGGCAATGCACAGATTTTTCCCCTGTTGCAGCAGCAAAGAGAGGGATAACTGCTCCATACTGGTTACGTCCAGCCCATAGGCGACATCCCCCAGCTGCTGCTGGATACGACGGATGACCGGCATACAGATTTCCTCCGCCTGCTGTGCCGACGCGGCACAGGCGGAGATCCAGAGCTGGGTTTCCAAATTGTTGCGGCTGGAGGTGGGGAAAACGGTGGGCAGCTGATCTTTCAGGATATCCCCATACAATTCGTCGCATATGGCGCCCTGGTTCATCCCAAAGCAGCTGATGCAATGGGAAACCGCTTCCAGGCCAAAGAACCGCGCCAGGTACGGCAGCGCATACTGTACCGCCATCCGATGGAAGGATTCGGGGGAGGAGGGCAGCATCAGGATACACTGTCCTCCTGCGGAGATGGCAAAACCGCTGTCCACCCCGTTTTCCGCCGGAAAAGGTTCCGCTCCCTGGGGAAGCATCCAGAGTGCCTCCAGTTCAGGGGAGAGGGCTATGCGCTGCTGCTTTGCAAAGTGGAGGATGCGCTGCTGAATCTGGGGATCCGGAACAAAGGGAAGTTCCAATGCTTTAAAGATGGTCTCTTTGGCCCCTCCGATGCCATAATGGCCATAGGCGCCCAGAACCACGATGACGTTACAGCTGCGCAGACCGTTGGCCAGAGCGCGCCGGAGAAGGGAGGGAACTCCTGGTTCCACCGTCTCGCTGTCGCTGGACAGGCCCAGTTGGGCCAAAAGGCGGCGCATATGGCTCACAATATCCGTCTCCGCCGCCGTGCTTTTCCCGCCGATGCGGATGATTTTTGCCTCTGGCATGGAAGCCCTCCTTTTTGATAATCCGAACCGACCGCCCAGGCGATGGAAAAGGCCGGATTGGGTCACCGGCTTTTTCGGTGAGAGACGCGAAAATACGACGGCGAATCAGCGCCGCCGATTTTCTCTTTGCCATGGATGGTAACTGGGATGTTATTCAAGATATCCCTTGGCGCCTTCATGAGTGACAGTGATCACCTCAACGGTGGAGACGGCGGTGTCTACCAGCTGCTGGTAGTCCTGGATGGCCGCTTCCGCCTCGATGAGCATGGACAGGGTGGGTTTGGTTTTGGGGTGTTTGGGGGTGAATACGGTGCAGCAGTCCTCATAGGGTTGGATGGAGGTCTCAAAGGTGCCGATGGAGCGAGCGATCTTTATGATTTCTTCCTTATCCATCCCGATGACCGGGCGCAGCACCGGCATCACGGTGGCCGCGTCGGTGCAGGCGATGGCCTGTACCGTCTGGCTGGCGACCTGTGCCAGGCTTTCCCCGGTGACCAGCGCTTGACAGTTTTCCTGTTGGGCAATCCTCTCGGCAATCTTCATCATAAAGCGGCGCATCACCACCGTAAAAAGATCCTCCGGGCAGCGCTCCTTGATGGTTTCCTGAATCCGGGTCAGGTTGACCACGTGCAGGCGGATGCGTCCGCAGTAGTCGGTGAGGATATGGGCAAGCTCAATGACCTTGAGTTTGGCCCGGTCGCTGGTGTAGGGGGGGCTGACAAAATGTACTGCGCACAGCTCCAATCCCCGCTTGGCCATCATATAGCCAGCCACCGGGCTGTCGATACCGCCGGAAAGCAGCAGCGCTGCGTTCCCGCTGCTTCCCACCGGCATACCGCCGGGGCCGGGGATCTGATCGGCGTGGATATAGGCGGCGTAATCCCGGATTTCCACTGTAACGGTGATTTCCGGGTTCTTAACGTCCACTTTCAGGTGAGGAAACTGCTCCAACAGGATGGCGCCCAGCTCGGCGCAGATTTCCGGGGATTTGAGGGGAAAGCGTTTGTCGGAACGCTTGGCGTTGACCTTAAAGGTTTTGGCCTGTTCCAGCTGCTGGGCCAGATATTCCGGCGCCAGGCGGCAGATGTCCTCCCAATCCTTCTGGGCAATACAGGCGCGGCTGATGGCGGCAATGCCAAAAACCTTTTTCAGCCGTTCCACCGCTTCATCCATATCCAGCCCATCCTCCATCGGTTCGATATAGATGGTGGATTGCGCCTTATAAAAACGAAACCGGCCCAGAGAGGAGAGACGGCGTTTGACATTTTTGATCATGGTATCCTCAAAGCTGTAACGGTTTAACCCCTTGAGGGCAATTTCGCCGTCCTTCAGCAGTATGATTTCCTTCATAATGGTTTTTTACTCTCCCATCTTTTGATTTGATAGAAATGGTGTGATTTACCATATTGGGGGCAGGGACAATCTCTTCTTTGTCCTTGCTTCATCGGCACAGGTGTGGCTCAGCGTTTGATGACCTTTTGCCCTTCCAAAATGGCGTTTGCCAGTATCTCCACCTGTTCCAATGTATTTTCATGGGAAAAACCCACCCGCAGAGCAGAGTCGATCTCCTGGCCGGTCAGCCCCAAAGCGGAAAGGACATGGCTTTTGGCTCCCTTGGCACAGGCAGAGCCGCTGGAGACGCAGATCCCCTTCTGCTCCAGGAAATGCAGCATAATCTCGCTGCGTATTCCCAAAACCGAGAAATTCAGGATGGTGGGCAGAGCGTTTTCCGGAGCGTGAAATACAATGGATTCTTTTCCGTCCAGCAGCTGCCGCAGCCGCTGGTTGCACTGGGTAATCTGTTGCATATACCTTTTGCCGTTTTGCTGCATCAGACGGCTTGCTTCCCCAAAGCCGACAATATAGGCGGCATTCTCCGTTCCAGGACGAAGCCGTTTTTCCTGCTCTCCGCCAAAGGTCCGGGGCAGGATACGCGCCCCCTCCCGCAGATAAAGCGCCCCAATTCCCTTGGGACCGTGGATTTTGTGGCCGCTGACCGCCATAGCGTCAATCCCCAGCCTGGATGCTTTGAAGGGTAGCTTTCCCAGCGCCTGCACGGCGTCGCAGTGCAGGAAGGTGTTGGGGTTTTTCCGGCGGGTCCCACGGGCAATCTGCTCGATGGGAAGGATGGAACCCAGTTCGTTGTTGACCATCATGCAGCTGACCAGAACGGTATCCTCGTCCACAGCGTCGATGACGCTCTGGGCGCTGATGTTTCCCTGACGGTCCGGGGAGATACGCACCACCTGGTATCCTTCCCGCTCCAGCTGCTGGATGGGGGCGAGCACCGACGAATGTTCAAAAGCGGTGGTAATGATTTTTTTCCCGCCATGGCGCCGCGCGTAGACCGCGCCGAAGATGGCCAGATTGTTGGCTTCGGTGGCCCCGGAGGTGAAGGTAAGGTTTTTGGCCTCGCATCCCATCAAAGCGGCCAGCTGCCGCCGGGCGGTATCCATGCGCAGCTGCGCTTCCAGGCCTTTGCGATGCAGGGAGGAAGGGTTGCCATAGCAGTTTACCAGCATATCGGTGATGACGGCGGCAACCTGGGGATCGGTCCGGGTGGTGGCGCCGTTGTCAAAATAGTATTCCTGTTCCAAGACGGTTCTGCTCTCCTCTTTTATTTACGGAATGATAGATATTTTTGTTATTCTCAGTGATAACCCTAATTATAATGGATTGCGCCGCAAAATTCAACGGTATGCTGCCGGTCATGACCCTTAGGGCGCTTGGGTTTCCATAGCCTTGCGGCAGGCCAGATAGGCGTCCTCCAATTTGCCGGCGGAAATGAGAAACCGGCTGTTGTGGCAGAAGGTCAGGGTCGGGATGCCGGAAATCTCCGGGAGCTGCTGCTGGGGTTTGCCCGCCCAGCTTTCCGGAAAGTAGCACTTTGCCTCGTTGGTATCCATGGCCTTGGGGATCACCTGGGCGCTGTATCCGCCCCGCACCGACGGGTAGAGCACAAACTGGGCCTCGGTGGGAACCAGCGTTTTTTCCATGGAGCGAACCGGGGCAGATACACCATCCTCTTGTCCCGGGACATCTGGTAGGCATCCTGGACATACTGCTGTGCCTGCTGGCGGTTGTGGATGGCGTCCAGCTGATGCTGCAGAATGTTTTGCGCCAGCTCCACCGCCTGCACAAAACAGCTGTCAAAGGATTGATCGGAATTCCAGGCGGGGTTGAAGGTGGCGATCACCCCTGCCAGCTGACAGCCGCAGCCGGTATTGTCGTCCAGATCCAGCGATTGGATAAAGCTCTCGTCAAAGTGCGCCGCCGCTTCCTCCCCTACCAGCGACGGGCCGTATTCCCGCCAGAGCAGCCCAAATGCCGCGTAGGGCACCCCGTTGGGACGCACCGGCGCCCCGGCCTGATGATGGTCAAAAGGCCCTTCTCCAATATCAAAAATGATTCCGTCAAAGGGCTGAGGAACCCGAAAGCCCCGTTGGATCACAATTCCCGGAAAGAGGATTCGCAGCAAAGCGGCGGAAAATACGTCGTCGGCATGAAATTTTCCACCGTGGGTGAAGGCGGTGCGGAAGGAATGATGCATCAAAAAACAGATCCTTTCTCTATAGGTTTTCAAGGTCTGGCGGAAGGCGCAAAGACGCCGCCCGATGGAGACCGTTTTTCGCGAAACGACAGACATATTAAAAGGTAACATATCCTGCCCTGTCTGTCAAAGAATATTTATGGACGGAGCAGCGAATTATGCCCCGACAGATGGCCTTGACAGGGGGGGAGCGGCACACTATAATGAAATTGTTTCAGTATACCTTTCCGGTAGAGGATATGCCCGGCATCTCCATCAGACAGATGCGGATGGATGCGAAGCCCTGTGTTGCGCGGCATATGCCTTTTGCACTGCCCGCATTCCTTTCCGGAATCTCATAATCAGGAGGAAATGTCATGAGCGAAACACAATGTTCCCATAATTGTGAAAGCTGTTCCGCCAACTGTGCTTCCCGCACCGGCGGCGCGCCCCAGAGTATGCTGGAAGCGCCCAACAAGCTCAGCTCCATCAAAAAGGTCATCGGCGTTGTCAGCGGTAAGGGCGGCGTCGGAAAATCCCTGGTCACCTCCCTGATGGCGGTGGCCCTGCAGAGAAAAGGCTATGTCTGTGCCATCATGGACGCGGATATCACCGGACCTTCCATTCCCAAGGTATTTGGCGTTACCGGCCCCGCTGCCGGCAATGAGATGGGGATCCTTCCCGTCAGCTCCAAAACCGGTATCGATATCATGTCGGTTAACCTGCTGCTGGAGAACGACACCGACCCGGTAGTGGTCCGCGGACCCATCATCGCCGGCACCGTCAAGCAGTTCTGGACCGACGTCATCTGGAGCGATGTGGATTTTATGTTTGTGGATATGCCTCCCGGAACCGGTGATGTGCCCCTCACGGTGTTCCAATCGCTGCCGGTGGACGGCATCATCGTTGTCACCTCTCCCCAAGACCTGGTGTCGATGATCGTCTCCAAGGCGGTGAAGATGGCCGAGATGATGAATATTCCGGTGATCGGGCTGGTGGAAAATTACAGCTACTTCAAATGCCCCGATTGCGGCACCGAGTATAAGATCTTTGGGGAAAGCCATATCGAGGAGATTGCCAAAGAGCATAACCTTCCGGTTTTGGCCAAGCTGCCCATCGATCCGGCGCTGGCGCAGGCCTGCGACCAGGGCAAAATCGAGGACTATCAGGGCAACAATCTGGACGCGGCGGCGGACCAGGTGGTTAAATTCTGCAGCCGGTAAATATTTCCCTTTCAACTTTAAGCGGTTTCCAAGGCTTTCCGGCTTTGGAAACCGCTTTTTTTATTATTTTTTTAAAAAGGGCAGGATCTGCTGATAACGGCAGATCAGCTCCTCCAGAGAGACGGCTGCGTTGGCCGGACTGGTGGACGGCAGAGGAATAGCCGGTATCCCGGTTTTGTCCAGGCAGTATTTTTGGTACAGCCGGTAGGCGGTTTGGCCGGTGGTAAACACTGCGCGGATCTCGCTGCCGGACAGCAGCGTCTCGATGGGGTTTGGCTGGGGATTTCGGATGGACGCATCCTGGGCTCCCGCAATCTCACAGCTGGCCAGCACATCCCACAGGGCAATCCGGTGTTTTTGGACAAGGGCTTTCTTTTCCTGGATGTCCCGGGGTACCGGGGCCTCCAGAACAGCGGCCAGCACCGGCCAAAACCGGTTCCTGGGATGCCCGTAGTAAAATCCAATTTCCCGGGATTTGGGGGAGGGCATGGTCCCCAGAATCAGTACTCGGGAGTTTTGGTCATAAACCGGAGGGATGGTATGAAGGACGGTTTGCGGCTGCATATCTGCGCTCCTTTGGTGGAAATCACCGATAAAAGAAGGAGGACTGCGCCGGCAATCCTCCTTGATAGACGGTATGTAGCAGAATTATTTGACGATCTCGCCGTACACAGCGCCTTTGCAGGCAGCAGCGTTGGACTCATCGGTATCGATGTGCATGGCCAGAGCAAATTTGGGGCTGACCCGAACCACAACGTCGCCGAATACCAGAGAACGGCCGTTGGTATCAATCTTAACGGACACAACGTCTTTATCGGCAACACCCAGCTCAGCGGCATCCTCGGGGGTGGCATGGATATGACGCTTGGCGGCAATCACGCCCTCGGTCAGCTCAACCTCGCCTTTGGGGCCAACCAGCTTGATGCCAGCGGTACCGGCGATATCTCCGGATTCTCTCACCTGAGCGTCAACGCCCAGAGTTCTGGCGTCGGTCAGGGAGATCTCTACCTGAGAGGCAGACCGAACGGGACCAAGGATGGAAACGCCGGAAATGGTTTTCTTGGGTCCAACCAGATCCACCTTCTCGTTGCTGGCAAACTGACCGGGCTGGGACAGGGCTTTTTTAACGGTGAGCTCGTAGCCGGCGCCGAAAAGGGTCTCCAGATCCTTTTGGGTGACGTGGACATGACGGGCGGAGGTTTCAACAATAAAATTCTTAGCCATACTTATAACAGCATCCTTTCTCCGGCATGAAACAAGAATCCGTCACACAGCCAGGGCCAATCCTCGTTACCGGCGGGAAGATTGGAGGACAAAACGTTCTTGCGAAGATCCTGTCAAAAGGCGCGTGACATCAACTTTATTGTACGCTTTCACAGAAGATTCTGCAAGGCTTTTTTTCAAACAAAAGGCGGATTTTTTGTCGCCAATCCTCTCAAATTCCGCCGGCGGAGAGAAAAATTTTTCCGCTTTTCCCGGATGAATCCGGTCGAAACAGGAGGAATTGTGGTATAATAAGGACAGAGTGCCTTCGGAAAATTTTACCTCCCTTCACAAAAGCTTTTGAGACGAAGGAGGGCGGTCCGTCTTGTTTGGCGGAGCGGTTTTATGCTTGGGGATAAAGGACGGATGATATGGAAAAAAATTTGGAAGCCTTAAAACAAAAGGCCCTTGCCTGTACGGCCTGCCAGCTCTGTCAGGGGCGGCACAACGTAGTGTTCGGCGTGGGTCAGCCGGACGCAGAGGTGATGTTCATCGGGGAGGGCCCGGGAGAGAATGAGGATTTGCAGGGGGAACCCTTTGTAGGCCGGGGCGGCCAGATGCTGGACCGGCTGCTGGCGGTGGTGGACCTGGACCGAAACCGGAATATCTATATTGCCAATATCGTCAAATGCCGCCCGCCCCACAACCGGGATCCTCTGCCGCAGGAACAGGAATGCTGCATCGGTTATCTGCGCAGCCAGGTGGCCATCATCCGCCCAAAGATTTTGGTCTGTCTGGGAAGAATTGCGGCCTGCCGCATCATCTCCCCCGATTTTCGGGTTACCAAGCAGCACGGACAGTGGTTTGTCCGAAGCGGCGTACATATGATGGGCACCTATCATCCGGCGTCTTTGCTGCGCAATCCCCGGCAGAAGCCGGAGTGCTTTGAGGATTTCCTGGGGCTGCGGGATAAAATCATCGAGATTTGTACCCATACCTATCCCCAACAGCAGCAGCGCTGACCGATTTTTCACACCGATAACACGCTTTTGGGGAAAATTACCGCGCTGGTTCAGGGCCAAATCCTTTGGGTTTGAGAGAAAAATCCGCAAAAAAACAGAGAAACTTTAGAGACCTTTACAAAGGGACAGAAAAAAAGACGATTTTCCGCCGGAAAATCGTCCAAAATACAGAGAAAAAAGGCGCATAAAACACTTGACACAGGAACCATTCTCACATATAATATTATAATGTATCAAAATGGATAGCTGTGACTTTCATAGAAATAGTATACCACAGTATCCACCGGATTTCAATATCGAAATGCGGCAGAATTTGGGAAAATGCGTCCAATTTTGTGGCATATCGATTGGAACATAGATGAATGGAGTGAACAAAGCCTATGGTGAATGTCAAGCCAGTAACTCTGGGAAAAAATGTTCGCATGAGTTTTGCCCGTATCAACGAAGTGCTGGACATGCCAAATCTGATCGAGATTCAAAAAAGCTCGTATCAGTGGTTCCTGGACGAGGGACTCAAGGAAGTATTCAAAGATGTTTCCGCAATCACCGATTATACCGGCAATCTGGTCCTAGACTTTGTAGATTATCAGCTGGATGATAAGCCTAAGTATGGTGTGGAGGAGTGCAAGGCTCGCGAAGTCACCTATGCTGCGGCGCTCAAGGTCCGTGCCAGACTGCTCAACAAGGAAACCGGCGAGATCAAAATGCAGGAAGACATTTATATGGGCGATCTTCCTCTGATGACCGATGCCGGCACCTTTGTCATCAACGGTGCAGAGCGTGCTGTTGTGTCTCAGTTGGTTCGTTCTCCGGGTGTTTATTATGCCATGACCCACGACGAGAAATCCGGTAAAAAGCTGTATTCCACCACCGTAATCCCCAACCGGGGCGCCTGGCTGGAATATGAGACCGACATCAACGACGTGGTTTACGTCCGAATCGATAAAAACAGAAAAATCCCCATCACCACCTTTATCCGTGCGCTGGGACTGGGTTCCGACGAGCAGATCAAGGCTTTCTTTACCGAGGACGTTAAGATTCTCTCCACCATCGAGAAGGAAAAGCCGGAAAACCGCAACACCCAGGACGCTCTGATGGAAGTCTGCCGCAAGCTGCGCCCCGGCGAGCCTCCCACGGTGGAGAGCGCCCAGACCCATCTGGACGGACTGTTCTTCGATCCCAAGCGTTATGATCTTTCCCGGGTGGGACGTTATAAATACAACAAAAAACTTGCCATCGCCGACCGCCTGGTGGGTCAGGTGCTCTCCCGTCCGGTCATCAATCCCCTCACCGGGGAGCTGCTCTTCGACGCGGGAACCCGTCTGCGCCGGGAGGATGCCGAAGCCATCGAACGCACCGGTGTGGATACCGTTTTTGTCAAGGTGGATGATCTGGAATGCAAGGTCATCTCCAACGGCATGGTGGATATCAAGGATTTCGTGCCCTTTGACTGTGAGGAGCTGGGCATCAACGAGAAGGTGCGCTTCTCGGTGCTCAAGGAGATTTTGGAGACCAGCGCCGATCTGGACGCCATGAAGGAAGCCATCCGTGACCGTGCTGGAGAACTGATTCCCAAGCATATCACCATTGACGATATCTTCGCCACCATCAACTATCTGATCAACCTCAACTATAACATCGGAACCACCGATGATATCGACCATCTGGGCAACCGCCGGATCCGTTCGGTGGGCGAGCTGCTGCAAAACCAGTACCGGATCGGTTTCACCCGTATGGAGAAGGTCATCCGGGACCGTATGATGCTCCAATCTCAGGATACCGAGAGCCTTACCCCTCAGTCTCTGATCAACATCCGTCCTGTGACAGCGGCGGTGAAGGAGTTCTTCGGATCCTCCCCGCTGTCCCAGTTTATGGACCAGACCAACCCTCTGGCGGAACTGACCCATAAGCGCCGTCTCTCCGCACTGGGACCTGGCGGTCTGTCCCGTGACCGCGCCGGATTTGAGGTGCGTGACGTACACTACAGCCACTACGGCCGTATGTGTCCCATCGAGACCCCCGAGGGTCCCAACATCGGCCTGATCTCCTATCTGGCCTCCTTTGCCCGCATCAACCAGTATGGCTTCATTGAGGCCCCCTACCGCAAGGTGGACAAGGAAACCGGAAAGGTCACCGACGAGGTGGTCTATATGACCGCCGATATGGAAGATAAATATGTTGTCGCCCAGGCCAACGAGCCCATCGACGAGAACGGCCGGTTTGCCCGTCCCAGAATCAATGTGCGTTACCGCGACGCCATTTTGGAGGTGGAGCGGGAGAGAGCCGACTATATGGACGTTTCTCCCAAGATGGTTGTGTCGGTAGCTACCGCCATGATCCCCTTCCTGGAAAACGATGATGCCAACCGTGCTCTGATGGGCGCCAACATGCAGCGCCAGGCGGTGCCGCTGCTCAAGACCGAAGCCCCTATTGTGGGCACCGGTATGGAATATAAAGCCGCTGTGGATTCCGGCGTCGTGGTGCTGGCCAAGCAAAACGGTGTTGTGGAGCGGGTGAGCGCCGATGAGATCGCCATTCGCACCGAGGAAGGAACATTGGAAGTTTACCACCTGGTGAAGTTCACCGGTTCCAACCAGGGCACCTGCATCAACCAGCGTCCCATTGTGGATAAGGGCGATCAGGTCACCAAAGGTCAGGTCATCGCCGACGGTCCCGCCACCTGCAACGGCGAGATCAGCCTGGGCAAGAATATGCTCATCGGTTTCATGACCTGGGAAGGTTACAACTACGAGGATGCGGTGCTCATCAACGAAAAGATCGTTCGTGAGGACGCCTACACCTCCATTCATATTGAAAAGTACGAGATCGAAGCCAGAAACACCAAACTGGGTCCGGAGGAGATTACCCGGGATATTCCCAACGTTTCTGAGGATGCCTTGACCAATCTGGACGAGAACGGCATCATCCGCATCGGCGCCGAGGTGCGCCCCGGCGATATCCTGGTGGGCAAGGTTTCTCCCAAGGGCGAGACCGAACTGATTCCCGAGGAGCGGTTGCTTCGCGCCATCTTCGGAGAGAAGGCCAGAGAGGTGCGGGATACCTCCCTGAAGGTACCGCACGGCGAATACGGTATTATTGTGGATGTCAAGGTATTTACCCGTGAAAACTCTGACGAGCTGTCCGCCGAGGTCAACAAGGTGGTGCGGGTATATATCGCACAGCGCCGTAAGATCTCTGTGGGCGATAAGATGGCCGGACGTCACGGAAACAAGGGCGTTGTTTCCCGGATCCTGCCGGAGGAGGATATGCCTTTCCTGCCGGACGGCACTCCGCTGGACATCGTGCTCAATCCTCTGGGCGTACCTTCCCGTATGAACATCGGACAGGTACTGGAGGTTAACCTGGGTATGGCTGCCAAGGCTTTGCGCTGGAAGGTCATGACCCCTGTATTTGACGGCGCCCACGAGGAGGATATCCGCGCCGCGTTCCGGGAAGTGGGAATGCGGGAGGACGGCAAAACCATCCTCTATGACGGACGTACCGGTGAGCCTTTTGATAACCCTGTTACCGTGGGTATCATGTACTTCCTCAAACTGCACCATCTGGTTGACGATAAGATCCATGCCCGTTCCACCGGTCCCTACTCGTTGGTAACCCAGCAGCCTCTGGGCGGTAAAGCGCAGTTCGGCGGCCAGCGTTTCGGCGAGATGGAGGTTTGGGCGCTGGAAGCTTATGGCGCCGCCTATACCCTGCAGGAGATCATCACCGTCAAGTCGGATGACGTCAACGGCCGTGTCAAGACTTTTGAGGCCATTGTCAAGGGCCATAATGTGCCCCATGCCGGCACACCCGAATCCTTCAAGGTTCTGATTAAGGAGCTGCAGGCGCTGGGACTGGACATCAAGGTGATGGATTCCAACGACAACGAAGTGGATCTCCAGGAAGCTTTCCAGAACGAGCTGGAGCTGGGCCTGGAGAGCGAGGGCTATGTGGATAATTCGGTACAGCCCACGCCTTCCGAGGATGAGGAAGAGAAGAACAAGAATGAGGATTTCCTGGATATGCTCTTTGAGGAAAGCCTCAAGGATGATGACGATGACGAGCCGAAGGAGACGCCTACCCTGGATGCCGACGACGACATGGAAGAGCTGATGGGCAGCAAATATTCCGGCTCCGACCTGTTCGACGATTCCGTCGAGGATGAGGGCGAATACCCTGAGAAGTTTTAGTGTAAAGGAGAAGGCGCTGTATGGAATTTAATGCGTTCGAGTCCATTAAAATTAGCATCGCATCACCGGAACAGATTCTAAAATGGTCTCACGGCGAAGTCAAAAAGCCGGAAACCATCAATTATAGAACCCAGAAACCGGAGCGGGACGGACTTTTCTGTGAGCGTATTTTTGGGCCCCAAAAGGATTGGGAATGCTACTGCGGAAAGTATAAACGTCTGCGCTACAAGGATAAGGTCTGCGAGCGCTGCGGCGTTGCAGTGACCACCTCCAAGGTGCGCAGAGAGTGGATGGGCCATATCAAACTGGCCGCCCCTGTCTCCCATATCTGGTATTTTAAGGGAATTCCCTCCCGTATGGGTTTGATTCTGGATATGTCCCCCAGAGTGTTGGAGAAGATCCTGTACTTTGCTTCCTATGTGGTAATCGATCCCGGTCATGTTCCTACCCTGAAAAAGAAACAGGAACTTTCCGAGCAGGAATACCGCAAATATCTTGAGGATTACGGCGACGCTTTCAAAGCCGGAATGGGCGCTGAGGCCATTCAGGAGCTGCTGGCAGAGATCGATCTGGATGAGCTCTCCGAGCAGCTGAAAGCAGAGCTGGCCAAAGTCAGCGGCCAGAGCCAGAAGTCCAACCGGATTCACAAAAAACTGGAGGTGGTGGAGGCATTCCGCCTCAGCGGCAACCGTCCTGAGTGGATGATCCTTACCATCCTTCCGGTAACCCCGCCCGACATCCGTCCTATGGTTCGCCTGGACGGCGGACGTTACGGCGCCAGTGACCTGAACGATCTGTATCGCCGGGTTATCAGCCGTAACAACCGTCTCCAGCGTCTGCTGGATCTGGGTGCGCCGGATATCATTGTGCGCAACGAAAAGCGTATGCTGCAGGAGGCGGTGGACGCCCTGATCGATAACGGCCGTCGTGGCAAGCCGGTTACCGGTCCCAACAACCGTCCCTATAAATCCCTTACCGATATGCTCAAAGGTAAGCAGGGCCGTTTCCGCCAGAACCTGCTGGGTAAACGTGTTGACTACTCCGGACGATCGGTTATTGTGGTTGGTCCCGAACTGAAGATGTATCAGTGCGGTCTGCCCAAGGAGATGGCCATCGAGCTGTTTAAGCCCTTTGTTATGAAGCGCCTGGTGGATGAGGGCAAAGCCAACAACATCAAAAACGCCCGTAAGAAGGTGGAGAGAGCCGATTCCGAGGTTTGGGATGCACTGGCAGTGGTCATCAAGGACCATCCCGTACTGCTCAACCGTGCGCCTACCCTGCACCGTTTGGGCATTCAGGCTTTCGAGCCGGTGCTGGTGGAGGGCCGCGCTCTGAAGCTGCATCCGCTGGCCTGTACCGCCTATAACGCCGACTTCGACGGCGACCAGATGGCGGTACACGTACCCCTTTCCGCCGAGGCCCAGGCAGAGGCCCGCTTCCTGATGCTGGCCACCAACAACCTGCTCAAGCCCTCCGACGGCAAGCCGGTTACCGTACCTACCCAGGATATGGTTCTGGGTTCCTACTATCTGACCATCGTAAAGGACGACGAGCCCGGCGTAGGCAAGATTTTCCGGGATGACCGGGAAGCGCTGATGGCCTATCAGGAAGGCTATGTAGGGCTGCACGCCCCCATCAAGGTTCGTATGACCAAGGAGATCGACGGACAGCAACAATCCCGTCTGATTGATGCTACGGTGGGTCAGCTGATCTTCAATACCCCCATTCCTCAGGATTTGGGATATGTGGATCGCACCGATCCGGAGAAGATGTTCGATCTGGAGATCACCTTTACTGTGGGTAAAAAGCAGCTGGGCGATATCGTCAGCAGATGCATCCATATCCACGGCACCAATGAGACCGCCGAGGTTCTGGATATGATCAAGGCCCAGGGCTTCAAATATTCCACCAAGGGCGCCATCACCGTCGCCGTCAGCGACGCGGTGATCCCGCCGCAGAAAGCCGATCTGCTCAAGGAAGCCGACGACATCATCATGGAGATCAGCGACGAGTACAACATGGGCCTGCTCTCCGACGAGGAACGGTACAAACGGGTTATCGATACCTGGAACGTGACCACCGATAAGGTGGCCAAGGCGCTGCAAAACAACCTGGATCGGTATAACCCCATCTTTATGATGGCGGATTCCGGTGCTCGTGGTTCCATGAACCAGATCCGTCAGCTGGCCGGTATGCGTGGACTGATTGCCAACACCTCCGGCCGTGCCATCGAGATCCCCATCAAGGCCAACTATCGTGAAGGCCTGAACATTCTGGAATACTTCATCTCCTCCCGTGGTGCTCGTAAGGGCCTGGCCGATACCGCCCTTCGTACCGCCGACTCCGGTTACCTGACCCGCCGTCTGGTGGATGTTTCCCAGGAGGTTATCACCACCGAATTGGACTGCGGCGCCCAGGATGGCATCATTCTCAAGGACATCAAGGAAGGCAATCAGGTGCTGGAATCTCTGGCAACCCGTCTAAACGGCCGTTATGCGGTCAATGATATTGTGGATCCCAATACCGGCGAGGTGCTGGTTTCCAAGGATAAGATGATGGATGAGGCCGACGCCAAGAAGGTTGTGGGCGCTGGCATCTCCCAGGTGCTGGTCCGCTCTCCCCTCAAGTGTGAGTCCAAAAGAGGCGTATGCTGCAAGTGCTACGGCATGAACCTGGCCAAAGGAAAACCTGTTGGCATCGGTGAGGCGGTGGGTATCATTGCCGCCCAGTCCATCGGTGAGCCTGGTACCCAGCTGACCATGAGAACCTTCCACACCGGTGGTATTGCAAACGCCGAGGATATCACCCAAGGTCTTCCCCGTGTTGAGGAGCTCTTTGAGGCCCGCCGGCCCAAGAGAAGTGCCATCATCGCCAAGATCAGCGGTGAGGTCTCCATCAGCATTTCCGATAAGCAGCGGGACGACAAGGAGATCCGCAAGGTTATCATCACCGGGCCTGACGGCGTGGTAGAGGAGACTATCCCCTACGGTTACCGTTTGAAGGTCAATAGCGGTGACCATGTGGAAGCCGGAGCTCTCATCACCGAAGGTTCCGCCGTTCCCAAGGATATCCTTCAGATTCGCGGTGTGAGCGCTGTGCAGGATTACCTCATCGAGGAAGTGCAGAAAACCTACCAGATGCAGGGCGTGGACATCAACGACAAGCACATTGAGGTTATCGTTCGTCAAATGCTCAAGAAGGTTCGTCTGGTGGACGCCGGCGATACCGGACTGGTAGCCGGTGGGTTGGTGGAGAAAGCAGAGGTCATCGAAGCCAACAAGGTGATTGATGAACGGATTGCTGAAGGCGAAGAGGGACTGCGCAAAGCCAGTTGGGTGCCCGAAATTCTGGGTATCTCCAAGGCAGCCAGCAACTCCGACTCCTTCCTGTCTGCTGCTTCCTTCCAGGAGACCCCCAAAATCCTCACCGATGCTGCCATTAAGGGTAAGAGCGATCCCCTGGTGGGCATCAAGGAAAATGTTATCATTGGTAAGTTGATCCCTGCCGGTACCGGCATGAACTGCCTGACCCATGTGGATGTAATTCATGACGATCAGGTATTGACAAGTGACGACTGATTGTGATACAATATCCAATTGGTGAGACTTTTTAAAGCTTGGACACGGGCCGATGTTTCATCCAAGGGAATATGGGCCCGTTTTCCAATATAAATTTCAAAATTTGAAGTAAGGAGGTGCAATATGCCAACCTTTAACCAGCTTGTTCGCAAGGGAAGAGAAGTAGTCGAGAAGAAATCCACCGCTCCTGCTCTGCTGAAGGGATGGAACTCCAAGAAGAGAGTGGCTATCGACCAGAATTCTCCTCAAAAGAGAGGCGTTTGTACTGCAATCAGAACCGCCACCCCCAAGAAGCCTAACTCCGCTCTGCGTAAAATCGCGAGAGTTAAGCTGACCAACGGAATCGAAGCTACCTGCTATATCCCCGGTATCGGACACAATCTTCAGGAGCACAGCGTTGTGCTGATCCGTGGAGGACGTGTTAAGGACCTTCCTGGTGTGCGTTACCACATCATCCGTGGTACTCTGGACGCGCAGGGCGTTGCCAAGAGAATGCAGGCCAGATCCAAGTACGGTGCCAAACGTCCAAAAGCTGGTGCTGCGAAAAAGTAAACTGCCTTAAAAATGTTCCTGCCGCATAATGTGGTTTTTCATATATAACTGCATTGGCATTAACGGGAGTTTCATTTCGAGTACCGATGAATTCATAATATGTGAAGGAGGGAAGCGAAGTGCCAAGAAGAGGTAATATCGCAAAGCGTGACGTCCTGCCGGACCCGCTTTATAATTCCAAACTCGTAACACGCCTGATCAACAACGTCATGTATGACGGCAAGAAGGGTGTTGCGCAGAAAATCGTATATGACGCCTTTGCCGTTGTCGCTGAAAAGACCGGTAAAGATGCCCTGGAATGCTTTGAGCAGGCCATGGAAAATATCATGCCTGAGCTGGAGGTAAAAGCCCGCCGCGTCGGTGGCGCTACCTATCAGGTTCCTATGGAAGTGCGTCCTGAGAGACGTCAGACCCTGGGCCTGAGATGGCTCACCAGCTACGCCCGTCAGCGCTCTGAGCGTACCATGAAAGACCGTCTCGCCGGTGAGATCATGGACGCCATCAACAATGTCGGCGGCGCCTGCAAAAAGCGGGACGATACCCACAAGATGGCCGAAGCCAACAAGGCTTTTGCCCATTACAGATGGTAGTCTCAGTTCCCGCGCAATATCGTTTACAAGTTGCGTGAAGGACGGATTTTTCCGCCCTTCATGTAATATTTGGCCCGGATCGAGCGGGAGACTCCGACAGATCCGTGTAGAAAGCTGTTAAGAAGTTTAGGAGGACTATATGCCTAGAGAAGTATCGCTTCAGGATACCCGTAATATCGGCATTATGGCCCACATTGACGCTGGTAAAACCACCACCACCGAACGTATTTTGTTTTATACCGGTAAAACCCATAAGATCGGTGAGACTCATGATGGCGCAGCGACAATGGACTGGATGGAGCAGGAGCAGGAGAGAGGTATCACCATTACCTCCGCTGCGACTACCGCATTCTGGAAGGGCCATCGCATCAACATCATTGATACCCCCGGACACGTGGACTTTACCGTTGAGGTAGAACGTTCTCTGCGTGTACTGGATGGTTCTGTTACCGTTTTCTGCGCCAAGGGCGGTGTTGAGCCCCAGTCTGAGACTGTTTGGCGTCAGGCGGATAAATATCGCGTACCCAGAATGGCTTACGTCAACAAGATGGACATCATGGGCGCCAACTTCTATAACGTATTGGACATGATGCATGACCGTCTGAAATGTAATGCTGTTCCTATCCAGCTGCCGATTGGTTCCGAGGATACATTCAGAGGAATCATTGACCTGGTAGAGATGAAAGCTGACGTATATTATGATGATCTGGGCAAGGATATGCGGGTTGAGGAGATTCCGGAGGACATGAGAGAGCTGGCGGAGAAATACCGCGGCGAGCTGCTGGAGCATGTTGCCGAGCAGGACGAGGAGCTCATGATGAAGTACCTGGAGGGTGAGGAAATCACCGTCGAGGAGATCAAACGGGTTATCCGTCAGTCCACCATCGACAACAAGATGGTTCCTGTTATCTGCGGAACCTCTTACCGCAACAAGGGCGTACAGAAGCTGCTGGATGCGGTTGTAGACTATATGCCCGCTCCCACCGATATCCCCCACATCAAAGGTATCAATCCCGATACCCAGGAGGAAGAGGAGAGACCCTCCGACGACAATGAGCCCTTTGCAGCTCTTGCCTTCAAGATTGCTACCGACCCCTATGTTGGTAAGCTCTGCTTCTTCCGCGTATATTCCGGTACCATCAATGCTGGTACTACCGTTTACAATGCCAACAAGGATAACAACGAGAGAATCGGTCGTATCCTTCAGATGCATGCCAACCACCGTCAGGATATTGAGACCTGCTATGCGGGTGATATCGCTGCCGCTGTCGGCCTGAAGAATACCACCACTGGTGATACCCTGTGTGATGAGAAACATCCCATCATCCTGGAATCCATGGAGTTCCCGGAACCCGTTATCCGCGTTGCTATCGAGCCCAAGACCAAAGCCGGTCAGGAGAAGATGGGTATCGGCCTTGCCAAGCTGGCTGAGGAAGACCCCACCTTCAGAACCTACACCGACGAGGAGACCGGACAAACCATCATTGCCGGTATGGGCGAGCTGCATCTGGAGATCATCGTTGACCGTCTGCTCCGTGAGTTTAAGGTAGAGGCCAACGTTGGCGCACCTCAGGTTGCTTATAAGGAAACCGTCCGCGGCACTGCCGATGTAGATATGAAGTATGCCCGTCAGTCCGGTGGTAAAGGCCAGTATGGTCACGTTAAGATCATTCTGGAGCCCAACGAGAGCGGCAAGGGATACGAGTTTATCAACAAGATCGTCGGCGGCGCGATCCCCAAGGAATATATCGAGCCTGTCAACCAAGGTATTCAGGGTGCTATGCAGTCTGGCGTACTGGCCGGTTATCCGGTTGTTGACGTAAAGGTTACCCTGTATGACGGCTCCTTCCATGAGGTTGACTCCTCTGAAATGGCCTTTAAGATTGCCGGTTCTATGGCATTCAAAGAGGCTATGAAGAAGGCTGGCCCTGTGATCCTCGAGCCCATCATGAAGGTTGCTGTTATTGTTCCTGAGGACTATATGGGCGACGTTATCGGCGACCTGAACTCCCGCCGTGGCCAGATCCAGGGTATGGAGCATCGTCCCGGTGCACAGCAGATTAACGCTTTTGTTCCTCTGTCCGAGATGTTCGGCTACGCCACCGACCTGCGTTCCAAGACCCAGGGCCGTGGCCAGTATTCCATGGAGCCTGCCGATTATCAGCAGGTCCCGAAGAATATTGCGGACAAGATCATGACCGAACGTGCGAAGAACAACTGATTCTGCGTGTAAACCGGAAAAATTCATGCAAAATTGCTTGATTTTTCTCAAACAATTTAGTATGATAGCCTTATAACAGGCNNCTACGCCACCGACCTGCGTTCCAAAACTCAAGGCCGTGGTCAGTACTCTATGGAGCCTTCCCACTATATCGAGGTTCCCAAGTCCATTGCCGAGGGCATCATGAACACCCGGAACAAACACGAGTAATTTCCTGATCTTTTATGTAATGCCAAATAGCACGGTTACGCCGTTCTCAGTTGTCTGTCTTGGTGAAAAAAGCCTTTTATTTTCAGGGGAAAGTATTGCTTTTTTGCCGATAAATTGATACAATATATGACGTAGCCGTTGCTTTGTGCGTTTATCACATTATATAGGAGGAAAAAATAATGGCTAAAGCTAAATTCGAAAGNNAACATTGGTACTATCGGTCACGTTGACCATGGCAAGACCACTTTGACCGCTGCTATCACCAAGACTCTGGGAATGCAGGGCAAAGCCGAGTTCATGGCTTACGACATGATCGATAAGGCTCCCGAGGAAAGAGAGCGCGGCATCACCATCAACACCGCTCACGTTGAGTATGAGACCGAGAATCGTCACTATGCTCACGTTGACTGCCCCGGACATGCCGACTATGTTAAGAACATGATCACCGGTGCTGCTCAGATGGACGGCGCTATCCTGGTTGTTTCCGCTGCCGACGGTCCCATGCCCCAGACTCGTGAGCACATCCTGCTCGCCCGTCAGGTTGGTGTTCCCTATATCGTTGTTTTCATGAACAAGGTTGACCAGGTTGACGATCCTGAGCTGTTGGAGCTGGTTGAGATGGAAATCAGAGAGCTGCTCTCCGATTATGATTTCCCCGGCGACGACATCCCGATCATCAAGGGTTCTGCTCTTGCTGCTCTGGAAGCTCCCAACGATCTGTCCAACGAGGCTTATAAGCCCATTCTGGAGCTCATGGCTGCTGTTGACGAGTATATCCCCACTCCTGAGCGTAAGGCTGATCTGCCTTTCCTGATGCCTGTTGAGGACGTATTCACCATCACCGGTCGTGGTACCGTTGCTACCGGTAGAGTTGAGCGTGGCCAGCTGAAGACCGGCGACGAGGTTGAGATCATTGGTCTGACCGAGGAGCGCAAGAAATCCGTTGTTACCGGTATCGAGATGTTCCGTAAGACCCTGGATTACGCTGAGGCTGGCGACAACATCGGTGCTCTGCTCCGTGGTATCCAGAGAACCGAGATCGAGCGTGGTCAGGTTCTGTGCAAACCCGGCACCATTCATCCCCACACCAAGTTCCGTGGTCAGGTTTACGTTCTGAAAAAAGAAGAGGGTGGCCGTCATACCGCTTTCTTTAACAACTATCGTCCTCAGTTCTACTTCAGAACCACCGACGTTACCGGCGTAATCACTCTGCCCGAGGGTATTGAGATGTGTATGCCTGGTGATAACGTAGAGATGGATGTTGAGCTGATCACCCCCATCGCTATCGAGGAAGGTCTGCGTTTCGCTATCCGTGAGGGTGGTCGTACCGTAGGTTCCGGCGTTGTTACCAAGATCAATGCCTAATTCCCCGTTTTTCCCCATTTGATTTACAAAGAGCCGTCCTAAGTGATATGTACCCAGAATTCTGGACACATTGATTTATGATCACGGCTAACACATGGATGCTTCCCTGTATTTAACAGGGGGCATCCATTTTGTTTTAGCCTGGATCCTCTCGTTATTGTAGTAGTCTATGTAATCCTTTACTGCTCTCTGGAACTCATCGAATGAGCTGTACTCCTTTTCATATCCATAGAACATCTCATTCTTCATCCTTCCAAAGAAAGTCTCCATGATACAGTTATCATAGCAGTTCCCTTTCCTTGACATGGACTGGATTACCCCATGTTTTTTAAGCTGATCCCTGAAGTAAACATGCTGGTATTGCCATCCCTGATCCGAATGTAAGACCAGTCCTCTGAGATCATGGAAAGAACCAAACGCCTTGTCGAGCATCCTCTTTACCTGCTCAAGGTTAGGGCTTAGCGAAAGATCGTAAGAGATGATCTCGTTGGTATTCATATCAAGTATGGGAGAAAGATAGCATTTCCCCCATGAGAAGTTGAACTGAGATACATCCGTAGTCCATTTCTCTAATGGAGCTTTCGTACTGAAGTCCCTGTTTATGAGGTTGTCAGCTATATTTCCCACATTCCCTTTGTAGGAATGATACTTCTCTTTAGGACGCTTTCCCTTAAGCTCCATCTTATTCATAAGGCGCTGCACTCTCTTATGATTTACTATGTATCCTCGATTTTTGAGCTCCATGTGTATCCTTCGTACACCATACCGTCCCTTATGATGTTCAAAGATACTTTTGATTTCCTCAGATAATCCCTGATTTCGCAGGCTCACTGCATCTGCTTTGCCGATCTCATAGTAGTAGGTCGATCTCGCCATCCTCATGGCTCTAAGGAGATGCTTCAACTGATATCCTTTTTCCCTGAGTTCTTTGACGATTGCTGCTTTTTCGCCTTGAGTTGCGCAGCCCATCTTTCTTCTCTCAAGGCGATCTCTTTTTTTATTACTTCATTCTCGGCTTTGATGTATTCGTTCTCGGCTCGAAGACGTATCAGTTCTTCCCTTTCGGACTCACTAAGCGGCTTTGGATCGGTAGCTCTCTTCATTTCGGATTCCTCTTTTGGCTTTCTGCCCTTTTTCTTATCTACCAATCCATTATAACCGAAGATCTTATATCTGCATACCCATTGATGTAGCTGTCCCGGATTCATACCTGCCTTTGTTGCTACCGACTCATTGCTGTTTCCGGATAAGACTTTTTGTACGAGCTCCAGCTTTTCTTCCGGACTCCATTTTCGATTATGCCATCTATGCCTTAGCCCCTCGTATCCATTGGCAGTATCCTGTCTTATCCATCGCCTTAACATTCCCCTGAATCCTTCTTCAGTGATCCCCTCCGGTATTTCAGGCAGGATCCCTTGCTTATACAATTCAATACATTTACTCTTATATTCATATGAATATCGCATATGAAAATACCCTCCTTACTGGTTGTCCAGTAAAGAGGGTACATATCAAAGTTGGGCGGCTCTCTTTTTATCGTTTTGTTGCGTAAAGAAAGGGCACTATGATGTCTCGACGACATCATAGTGCCCTTCTCTATAAGCCGATTTTTCGCTTTATCAGCTGTTTTTCATGATGATACCTTCCACCACATTTGCCACGTGCTCACAGTTGTCGCAGCATTTCTCCAGCCGGTGCAGTAGTTCATTCCAGGCTATGGCCTGTATGGGGGTAACGGTGGAGTCAGTAAACAGGTTACGAACCGACTGCATATAGAGCTGATCTCCCCGGCTTTCCTGAGAATTGACATGGATGATCTTTTCTCGTATTACAGAAGACTTACGGAAATTGTGAAGCTCTCCTAACATATCCGCCAGTGCATCACAGCAGGAGACAATCACCGAAGTCATTTCCACCGCCTCGGGGCGGATTTTCTGGATGTTATACATATAAGTGCGCATCACCACATCCTCAATATCATCAGTGACGTCGTCAATGGTGTCGGAAAGCTCCATGATGTCCTCCCGCTCGATGGGGGTGATAAATTCCTTCATCAGACGGTTCATCATATCGTGGCGCAGCTGATCCCCCTGATGTTCGATCTCATGGATGGTCTCCAGCTGTTTGGGAAGGTTATCCGGGTGAAAGTCTTTATAAATCTCCTGGAGCATATTGGCGGCTCTACAGGCTTGCTGTACGCTGCTGACAAAGATATCAAAATAATTGTTCTCGTTTTTACGGGCCATGGTTCGGCACTCCTTTCTGAAAATCAAACGAACAAACCAGATAGAAGAAATTTTTGTATTCCCACCGGCAAAACAGTATTTAGAAGATCCACATAAACAGTTTTGCCATCAAATACCCGATGATGCCACATCCCGGGAAGGTGAGAATCCAGGTTAGTACCATCTCCTTGACGATGCCCCAGTTGACCGAGGAGAGACGTTTTGCGGCACCTACACCCATGATGGCAGTGGTTTTGGTGTGGGTGGTGGAGACGGGAATACCGGTAAGGGAGGAGAGAAGCAGACATCCGGCTCCTGCCAAATCTGCGGAGAATCCCTGGTATTTTTCCAGCTTCACCATATCCATTCCTACGGCCTTGATGATGCGGTAACCGCCAATGGAGGTTCCCAGTGCCATAACCATCGAACAGAATACCATAAGCCAGATGGGGATGGTAAAGTTGGTCACATCTCCCTGGCCGTTTGCCAGAAAAATCCCCAGCATGAATACGCCCATAAATTTTTGACCATCCTGGGCTCCATGCATAAACGCCATGGCTGCGCCGCCGGCAATCTGCGCCCCCTGGAAAAATTTCACGGTTCTGCGCCGGTCAATACTGCGGCAGATGGTTTCCACCAGTTTCACCGCAATCCAACCCAACGCAAAACCCAGCAGGGTGGAGAGAACCAGGCCATAGAGGACCTTTACCCATTCCGAACCGTTAATGCCTCCCAGGCCGTTATGGAGTGCTATGGCGGCTCCCGATACCCCTGCAATCAAGGCGTGACTCTCGCTGGTGGGAATACCAAACCACCAAGCAGCGGTAGCCCAAAGTACGATGGCGAACAGCGCCGCGCAAAGAGCGATCAACGCATCATCAGTATCTCCGTGAAAGTCCACCATATTGTAGATGGTAGAGGCTACACTGGCGTTGAGTACCGTCATCAGCAGTACGCCGAGAAAGTTAAATACGGCGGCCATCAGGATTGCTGCTTTGGGTCCAATGGCTCTGGTTGAGACACAGGTGGCGATGGCGTTTGGGGCGTCGGTCCAACCGTTGACCAGGATTACACCTGTCGTCAATAACACTGTGATTGCCAGTGCAGGATTGGAAATGAACTGTGCCAGAAAGCTTGTCAATGTCATTGTCATACAATACTTCCATCCTTTATTTTTGAGGGTTTTTTGCCTATCATTTATATTATAAGCCATAACAAGACGTAAATCCATCCTATTTTGACATATTTTTTACTTTATTTTTACAAACATATAGAAAAAGGTATAAATGTGCGCAATTCAATTTGGAAACCGTATAAATAAAAAATGGACTGGAACCATCGTTCCAGTCCATTAAAGTGGATTTCCCTTACAGAAGAACACAAAGCCATACAAAGGGTAAAGGCGTGAAGAATTAGTTCTGGAAACCTTTTCCAATGATTTCACTGCTGTTGGTGATAATCATAAAGGCGGTAGGTTCCACGCTGCGGATATATTTGCGCAGCTGCGCGGCTTGAGGACGGTTCATAACGGTAATGATGACCGTTTTGGGCCGGTGGCTGAAAGCACCCTTGGCTTCATAAACGGTTGCGCTGTGGTTGAGCGTTGTCATAATATAGTTGCAGATGGGTTCCGGATTTTCGCAGATGATATTGAAGGATTTGCAAAGGTTGATGCTTTCAATTACATTATCTACCACAAAGGATTTTACCATCAGTCCCAGCACCGAATAAAGTCCTACCTGGATACCGAAGATAAAGAAAGCGGAGAGGACGATGAGAAAATCGGTGATCAGTAGAGCACGTCCGATGTTGACGCTGGTATATTTGCGCAGGATCATTGCCACGATATCAGTGCCGCCGCTGGAAGCTCCGATATAGAACAGGATCGCCGCTGCCAGTCCGGGAAGGGCGATGCCGTAGCACAGCTCAAGAATTGGCTGATCGGTGAGAGGAGCGGAAAGAGGACAAAGTTTTTCCAGTGCTGAGAGAAAAAAGGAAAGCAGAAAGCTGACATAGGCAGTTTTCAAACCGAACCCTTTTCCCAGAACCAGAAAGCCAACCACCAGCAGGGCATTGCTGATGATAAAGTTGATGGTAGCAGTGGAGAGGGGGAGATAATACTGTAGTACGACAGCCACGCCGGTGACGCCGCCAAAGGTAAAGTTGTTGGGAAAGCGGAAAAAATGGTTGCCGACGGCGGTGAGCAGGGCACAGAGGGTCATAACAATGGTTTCTCTGATCCAGCTGCCTCGTAACTGAATACCCATAAAATCAAATCGTTCCTTTCTTTGTGACGGTTTTGAAATATACCAGAGATGGAATATCCAGCGCCAATCTGATATGAATGATAACGCTGCATTTATTTATACTTTTGCAGGATTTGCATCGCTTGGACATTTTACACCGTTCTGGCTGCCTTGTCCAGCATCCTTCATTTTCAAATGAAAATTTGAATTCTTTGCGGAAATTTCCAGATATTTGAAGGTGAATTGGCATTTTGACAAAAGAAAAGAAAGTTTTTTTTGCCTTTTTGCCAACATGGGTGACGGAATGTGACATGGGTTATGCACCAAACCTACGTTGTTCGATGCACGGAAAAAGAAAAAAGAATTTTGCTTTTTCCTGTTGGTTGGATTACAATGACGGAGAAATGACAGAAAAGGAAGTGGAACGATGAGACGGATTGACGGCATTGTGACTCTGGTAGCATCGGATATGGACGGGACCCTTTTGGATGGAGAAAAGCAGTTCCCGCCGGATTTTGCTCGGATATTTTCTCTATTGCAGCAAAAGAAGATCCGCTTTGTGGCGGCCAGCGGCCGTTCCTTCGCCACACTGCGGCACAATTTTGCTCAGGTATTGGGAGAGCAAGCCGCCAATGGTATGGATTATATCTGTGACAACGGCGCTTTTTTGGTGGAGGGAGGAAAAGTTTCTTCCATCAGCGCCATGGACCCTCGGGTGCTGCGGGAGATGATTCGGTGCTGCCGGCAGATTGAGGACATACAGCTGCTGCTTTGCGGGGTACATGGTACCTACCATCTGCCGTACACCCCCATTTTTGCCGGGAAAGCCAAATCCTATTACATCAACCACCGGGAAGTGGAGGATCTGGAACAGGTGGAGGATGTAATTTTTAAGGTTGCCATCTGTGATCTTCGGGGACCGCAAAATAACAGCTTTTCGATATTGGCTCCTCGGTTCGGGGATATGCTAGGCATCCAGATCTCCGGTCCCCAGTGGATGGATGTGATGAATCCGGGGGTGGATAAGGGACAGGCTTTGGCGCAGCTGCAGCGCGCGCTGGGCGTTTCTCCGCAACAGACAATGGCTTTTGGGGATTTCTGCAACGACATCGGGCTGCTCCGTCAGGCGTACTACAGTTTTGCTATGGCCAATGGTCATCCCGAAGTGCTGCGGGCTGGACGGTATCTGGCCGGCAGTAACGTCCAGTATGGTGTGACACAGGCGCTGCAGGCGTATCTGTTGGATGGGATGCCGTTGCCCGGAAAAAACCCCCATTTTGTTCCAAAGAATGGCGCGACGACTTGAATCGCTGCTACCCCTGTGATATACTGTCAAAAGAGGTATAACAATCCAATCATTGTTATACAACGTCGGCTTGTATGCCGTGTTCCGGCGCATCGAGTGAATTTGCAGGAGAGGAGAGATGGCGTTTGCTTGAGATTGTTTCCTTTGGAGAGCTTTTGATCGATTTTACACCGGTTGGGCTGTCGGAGAACGGCAATCCTATTTTTGAGCGAAATCCCGGTGGAGGTCCTGCCAATATGGCCTGTGCGGCGGCCAAGCTGGGAGCCAAAACTGCGTTTATGGGAAAAGTGGGAGACGATATCTTTGGCCGGGCGCTGCAAAAGGTGCTGGAAGGACAAAATGTGGATGCCAGAGGGCTTCTGCTTTCAAAAGATGATAAAACCACCCTGGCTTTTGTACAGCTGGACGAGACGGGAGACCGCTCCTTCAGCTTTTACCGGAAACATGCAGCAGATACGATGGTGCGTTTTGAGGAGCTGGATCTCTCGATTCTGGAAGGGAATCCATTCTTTTTCTTTAGCTCGGTGATGATGGCGGAAGGACCGTCCCGCCAGACCAGTTTCCAGTTGGCGGAATATGCCCGGCAAAAGGGCTGTACGGTGGTTTTTGATCCCAACCTGCGCTTTAATCTGTGGGAGGATACCAGCGAGATGCGCGCGCTGTGCCACCGCGCTCTGGCCCTTTCCCAGATTATCAAGGTTTCGGAGGAGGAGGTTACCTGGCTGATGGAGGAACCGGATGTGAAGAAGGCGGCCCGCCTTCTTCAGGAAACCTACCGGCCGATGATTTTGCTGGTGACCCTTGGAAAAGCAGGGTGCGCTATACGCTCCTGTTTCGGAGATCTGCAGCTTCCCGGTTTTACGGTGGATACGGTGGATACCACCGCCGCCGGCGATTCTTTCACCGGAGGATTTCTCAGCAGGCTTTCCTCTCTGGGTAAGCCTCTGATCCAGTGCGACTTGGGGGATATTGCTACCTGTGCCATCTTTGCCAACGCCGTGGGAGCGCTGACCACCACCCGCAAAGGCGCTATCTCAGCGCTGCCCTCTTTGGAACAGGTGGAGCGTTTTCTGCGCAGCAATCTATAAAAGATGGTTCTCCGTTTCAAGCCTAGGTCTATACCAGAAATAGAAAGGAAAATAGAACAGATGGAAAAACATATCGTTGTGATCAAGGGTGATGGAATTGGCCCGGAGATTGTCACCGAGGCCATGAAGGTTATGACCAAGACCGCAGAGAAGTTCGGCCATACCTTCCATTTTGAAGAGGTGGACGCCGGCGGCTGTGCCATCGATAAATATGGAGAGTGTCTGCCCCAGGAGAGCCTGGAAAAATGTCTGAAAGCGGACAGTGTGCTGCTGGGCGCGGTGGGCGGTCCCAAATGGGAGCAGGTGGACAAGAACAACCGTCCGGAGAAAGCGCTGCTGCGTATTCGCAGCGCCATGGGGCTTTACGCCAACCTGCGTCCCGCCAAAATCTTTCCTCATCTGTCCCATTCTTCACCGCTGAAACAGGAGATTGTGGAAAAGGGAATCGATTTTGTAATTGTGCGGGAGCTGATCGGCGGTATCTATTTCGGCGCTCACGAGACGGTGACCCAACAGGGTGAGAAACGCGCCACCGATCTTATGGCATACAGCGAACAGGAGATCGAGCGCATTGGCCGCACCGCTTTTGAGACTGCAAGAAAGCGGGGAAGCCGTGTCATATCGGTGGACAAGGCAAACGTTCTGGACTGCTCCCGTCTTTGGAGAGAGGTGATGCATCGTCTCAGCTCAGAGTATCCGGATGTAGCCTACAGCGATATGCTGGTGGACAACTGCGCCATGCAGATTGTGAAGGATCCTTCCCAGTTTGATGTGGTGGTCACCGAGAATATGTTTGGCGATATCCTCTCGGATGAGGCCAGCATGATCACTGGTTCCATCGGGATGATCCCCTCCTCCAGCCTGGGAGAGAGTACCAACGGGATGTACGAGCCTATCCATGGCTCTGCCCCCGACATTGCCGGGATGAATCTGGCCAACCCCATCGGCACCATCCTTTCCGGCGCCATGATGCTTAAATATTCCTTTGGTATGCAGCAGGAGAGCCAGGCCATCGAGGATGCGGTTTCCAAAGTGCTGGATGAAGGATTCCGGACAGGGGATATCATGAGCGAGGGCTGCACCCGCGTGTCCTGCAGCCAGATGGGCGATCTGATCGCAGCGCGGATTTGACGGTATATATAGGAGCGGGTACTGTGGCGGGCGTGAAGCTGGCCGCAGTGCATCGCTCTTTTTCTTCTCTGTGACGTTTTGGCAGGCTCAATTTGGAGAATTGTGTCAAAATACTTGATTTGTGGGGGAAGGTTTTGTATACTTAAATACAGCGTTAAAGTTGTGTGTTATTCCTTTGACAATTTAAGAGTATGGAGATCGATGACGGAATGGCATACAGCCGCGTATCCATAGGATAGAGAAAGAATGGAGGTCACACAGTGAGTAGACTGCAAATTATTCGGGCAGACAAAATGCAGCAGACGATGGATCTTTTGTACCAAGATCTGGCACATCGTAATGCGGCTGCGCCGGAGGGGAACTGCCCGGTGGAGCAAACGGCGGCATTGGTGGGTATCTGTCTGTCTCAGAGCTGCGGAAAATGTGTTCCTTGCCGTGTGGGCTTGGACCAGATGGTCAAACTGATGAATAAGATTTTGGACGGACAGGGAAGTATGCAGGACCTGGATGTGTTGGAGCGTACAGCCCATGCCGTTATGGATTCTGCTGACTGCGCCATCGGAGCCGATGCGGCCAGAAGCGTTCTGACCAGTCTGGACGGCGCCAAACAAGATTTTCTGGCCCATGTCACCACCGGAAAATGCCTTTGCGAGTTTAAGCCGGTTCCCTGCCGCCGGGCCTGTCCCGCCCATGTGGACATCCCTGGATATATTGCGCTGGTCAAGGATGGACGGTATGCCGATTCCATCCGTCTGATCCGCAAGGACAATCCGTTTCCCAGCGCCTGCGCGCTGATCTGCGAGCATCCCTGTGAAAACAGATGCCGCAGAAGCATTGTGGATGACGCCATCAACATCCGCGGTATTAAGCGGGTGGCTGTGGACGCTGCGGGCCATGTGCCTGCCCCTGCCTGCAACGCTCCCACCGGCAAAAAGGTTGCGATTGTGGGTGGTGGTCCCAGCGGCCTTACCGCTGCGTATTTCTTGCAGCTGATGGGCCATGCGGTCACAGTATATGAACAGCGGGAGCAGCTGGGCGGTATGCTGCGCTATGGCATTCCCCGTTACCGTCTGCCGGAAAAATACCTCAAGGAAGATATCGATGTGATCCTCTCCACCGGCGTCCAGGTTCAGACCGGGGTCAGCATCGGAAAGGAAATCACCCTGGAGCAGCTGCGCCGGGATTTTGACGCGGTATATCTGGCCATCGGCGCCCACTCCTTCCAGAGCCTTGGCATCGACGGACAGGATGCCAAGGGAATCCTGTCGGCGGTGGAGTTGCTGCGGGCGATGGGCGATGGAAACGCGCCTGATTTTACCGGAAAAGATATTGTGGTTGTAGGCGGCGGCAACGTTGCTATGGACGTGACCCGTACCGCCAAACGTCTGGGCGCCCATACCGTCAAATGTGTTTATCGTCGCAGACAGGTGGATATGACCGCCCAGGTGGAAGAAGTGGAAGGCGCCATTGCAGAGGGATGCGACATTGTTCCGCTGATGGCCCCAGTGCGTGTGGAGAAGGATGCGGATGGCAATGTGGCTGCTCTGATTGTTCAGCCCCAGATCCCCGGAGAGTATGTGCGGGGACGTCCCGCTCCGGTCAACGCCAACCGGCCTGAGGAGCGGATTCCTTGTGATCTGATCATCGGCGCCATCGGGCAGGTGATCGATTCCGCTGATTTTGCCGCGGAAGGTGTTCCTACCAAGCGTGCGGCGATTCTGGCGGATCAGTTCTGTAAAATTGAGGATATGGACGGGGTATTTGCCGGCGGAGACTGCGCCAGCGGACCTCTCACCGCCATCCGCGCCATTGAGGCCGGCAAGACGGCGGCCGGAAACATCGATGAGTATCTGGGCTTCCACAGCGAGCTTCCCCCGCCTCCCGAAATTCCCAAAGCCAGCCATCAGGCCCGTAAAGCCATGGGCCGTATCAACATGGTGGAACGGACCCCCAGTGATCGCAGCGATGATTTTGATATTATGGAGATCGGTATGACCGAGGAGGAAGCGCATCAGGAGTGCAGCCGCTGTCTGCGGTGCGATCATTATGGTTATGGTGGTTTCCGCGGAAGCAGAGAGGAGCGCTGGACAAGATGGTAAGATTGACGATAGACGGAAAAGCTGTGAGCGTGCAGAATGGTAGCACCATTTTGCAGGCTGCCCGCAGCGCCGGAATTAAGATTCCCACCCTTTGTTATCTCAAGGATGTCAACGAGATCGGCGCCTGCCGGGTCTGCGTGGTGGAGGTGGAAGGCAACGAGAACCTTTGCTCCGCCTGCAATACCCAGGCGGAGGAGGGAATGGTGGTATACACCAATTCCCCCAAGGTGCGTTCCGCCCGCCGCATCAACGTGGAGCTGATCCTCTCCAACCACAATACCAACTGTACCAGCTGTGTGCGCAACGGAAACTGCACGCTGCAAAGTTTGTGCCGCGACTTAAATATCACCGACATCCCCTTTGAGGTTTCCTACCGGAAGAAAAACTGGGATGTAACGCTGCCCCTGATTCGGGATACCGAAAAGTGCGTCAAATGTATGCGCTGCATCTCCTTCTGCGAAAAGGTGCAGGGACTGGGCGTATGGGACGTGGTGGGCACCGGACCCCGTGTCCGGGTTTCCTTCCGCAATGTGAAATCCTTTGCCGATACCAACTGCGCCCTCTGTGGCCAGTGTATCACCCACTGCCCGGTGGGCGCCCTGCATGAGCGGGACGATACGGTGCGGGTGATGGACGCCATTGCCGATCCCAATCAGATTGTGATTGCCCAGGTTGCTCCCGCGGTACGTTCCGCCTGGGGTGTGGACGCCGGGCTCAGCCAGCATGAGGCGACGGTGGGAAGAATGGTCACCGCCCTCAAGGGATTGGGCTTTGACTATGTATTCGATACCGATTTTGCCGCCGACCTGACCATTATGGAGGAAGGCAGCGAACTGTTGGAGCGCCTTACCCACAAGGACGAGTATCGCTGGCCCATGTTCACCAGCTGCTGCCCTGGCTGGGTGCGCTTTGTCAAACATGAATTTCCGGACTTTTTGCCCAACCTTTCCAGCGCCAAATCTCCCCAACAGATGTTTGGCGCTGTGGCAAAAACCTATTTTGCCAAACAGCTGGGGGTGGATCCCAGCCGTATCACCTGTGTCTCCATCATGCCCTGTGTTGCCAAGAAATATGAGGCGGATGTACCCCAGGTCAGCGACGCCGGTGCAGGCGCCGATGTGGATATCGTGCTGACCACCCGAGAGATGGCCCGTATGCTGCGTTCCAGCGGCATCTTCCTGGACGAGCTGGGAGAGACGATGTTTGACGAACCTCTGGGACTGGGCACCGGAGCAGGCGTGATCTTTGGTACCACCGGCGGTGTGATGGAGGCTGCACTGCGCAGCGCCCATTATCTGGTAACCGGTGAAAATCCCCATCCTGACGCGTTCAGCGCCGTGCGGGGCATGGAAGGCTGGAAGGAGCGTACCGTGCAGGTGGGAGACGTCAGCCTTAAGGTGGCGGTAGCCAGTGGGCTGGGAAATGCCCGCAAGCTGCTCAGCGCCATCAAGGCCGGTACTGTACAGTATGATTTTGTGGAGATTATGGCCTGTCCCGGCGGCTGCGCAGGCGGCGGCGGACAGCCCATCACCGACGGCGTGGAGCTGGCGGCGGAGCGCGGAGAGGTGCTGCGCAAGCTGGATTCCAGCGCGATGATCCGCTTCAGCCACGAAAATCCCTTTGTACAGAAGCTGTATGAGGAATATCTGGAGAAACCCCTCTCCCATCGTTCTCATGAGCTGCTGCATACCGATCAGTCCAAGTGGGATATCTGAGTTTGTAAGCTGCAATAGACGGGGTGCTGTCCCCTGACAAAGAAAGCGGCCGTTTCTGGGTGCAGATGCATCCGGAAACGGTCGCTTTGCTGTTTGCAATCGTATGGCTTATCCTTTGCCGGTGAGCTTTCTCAGCAGCTCCAGATTCTTTTGCTGCCGGCGTGCCTTCTCCTGCGGAGTGGGAAGAAGCTTTCCTTCTTCGGTCAAAAGGAGGACGTCCCCCTCCTGCACCTTTTCTGCGTCGATCTCATGCAAAGGGATCCGATAGATGGTTTCGTCGTCGTCCAGACAGACGGCCAGAGCGCCCTCTATCCGGTCCACCGAGAGGTATTTCATGATTTTTCCTCCAATCAGGATTTTTCGGTTTTGACCTTCAGATTCATCCCGTCGCTGGTGACCACCACTGAGCCGTTCAGATCGGTTCGATAAATTTCCGCGCCCCACTGGATCAATTTTTCCAGCGTGGAGGGGGAGGGATGGCCATAGGAGTTGTCCACACCGCAGGAAATCAGCGCGATCTCAGGGTCCACCGCTTCCAGAAAAGCATCGCTGGTGGAGGTATCGCTGCCGTGATGTCCTACTTTGAGCACATCCGCCGAAAGGTCGATTCCCCGACGGTTTAAGATGGCGGCCTCCGCCTGCTCCTCACAGTCGCCGGTGAAAAGGAAGGAGGTTTCCCCGTAGGTGAGTTTACAGACCACCGAGGTATTGTTGAGATCGGTAAAGATACCGTTTGGACCAACAATCTGAAGCTTTGCTCCATCGCCAAGAGAGTAGGTATCTCCCACCTGGGCGGTGGTGATGGAGAGGCCTTTTTCCAGGATGGCGGTGAGCAGGTTGGTGTAGGTTTTGGTGGTGGGGATGGAGGATTCAGCCATCTCTGGGAGGATAACCTTCTCCACCTTCATCTCCTCAATCACTTCGTCCAGCCCGCCGATATGATCCGAATGGGCGTGAGTGCCGATGACGATATCCAGTGTGGAGACCCCCTGGTTTTTGAGATAGGCAATGATGTCATCCCCGCTGCCGTTTTCCCCGCCGTCGATGAGCACATTGGCCTGGGGTGCTTCGATGAGGATGCTGTCTGCTTGTCCCACATCGATCATATGTACTGTGACGGTGGAATGGGTCCCAGGAACACCGGAAGCATCGGAAGAGATGTCCTGCCCTCCGATCCGCTCCACGGTGGTGAAGATCTGGTCCCAGGTGGGAAACAGGGAGAAGGGGTTGACGTAATCCGCCATGGTGATGCACAGACACAGCATACTGAAGGCGGCTGCCACCAAATAGGGAATGACCTTGATTTTTGGCGGCCTTCCTTTGCGGGAGGAGCTTCTCCTAGTGTTTCTGGGGGCCGTACTTTTTCTTTTTTGCGCCAATGTGATTGTCCTTTCTTGCGTTGGAGGTAAGATGGTTTCGTGAAGCAGCTGCACTGCGGCCCTGCTGCGGTTTGTGGGCCGCTTTCAGGATGCGCTCCCGCTGCTGTTGTTCCCGTTTGGCTGCCACATATTCCCGGTCCGGCGTCACCAGGCAGTTTTCTCCCGGCCCGATGAGATCCTCCCGGCCCGCCTTTTGCAGCGCCTCGATGATGGTACGGCGGTTTTCCAGCTTGTAATATTGAAGCAATGCCCGCTGTAACCGTTTTTCCTCCGGGGTCTTGGGCACAAAAACCGGTTCCAGCGTGGCCGGGTCCAACCCTGTGTAGAACATACAGGTGGAGGGGGTACCGGGGGTGGGGTAGTAGTCCTGTACCTGTTCGGGATGGATATGGTTCTTTTTCAGGTACATGGCCAGCTCAATGGCGTCTCTCAGGGTGGAACCGGGATGGGAGGACATCAGGTATGGTACCAGATACTGTTCCTTGCCTGCCCGTTTGGTGGCGGCAAAGAACTGCTTGCAGAACCGGTCGAATACCTCGATGGGAGGTTTTCCCATCTTTTGCAGCACATGGTTGCTGCAGTGCTCCGGCGCTACCTTCAGCTGTCCGCTGATGTGATAGCGCACCAGCTCGTCCATAAAATTGGTATTTTTGTCCGCCAACAGATAATCGTACCGGATACCGGAACGGATAAACACCTTTTTGATGCCTTTGATGGCCCGCATCTCCCGCAGAATCTCAATGTACTCCGAGTGATCGGCCTTGAGGTTGGGGCAAGGCTTGGGGGCAAGGCATTTCCGGTTGCGGCATAGGCCGTATTTGAGCTGTTTGTCACAGGAGGGACCTCGAAAATTGGCGGTAGGTCCACCCACGTCATGGATATATCCCTTAAAGCGAGGATTGTTGAGAAAAGAGCGGGCTTCCGCCAACACCGATTCTTTGCTCCGGCTGGTCACATGACGTCCTTGATGGAAGGTGATGGCGCAGAAGTTGCAGTTTCCAAAACAGCCCCGGTTGTGCATGATGGAAAACTCCACCTCCTCGATGGCCGGGACGCCGCCCTGGGATTCATAGACCGGGTGGTACATCCGCTGGTAGGGGAGGGCAAACACCTCGTCCAGTTCCTGCTGGTTCAGCGGGATGGCAGGTGCTGTCTGTACCAGCATACGATCCCCGTGTTTTTGCACGATGGGACGGCCGTTGACCGCGTCCTGTTCCTCCATCTGAATCTGATAGGAGCGGGCGTAGGTGCGCTTGTCCAATTTTACTTTGTCATAGGAGGCGCAGCTGACTGCATTTTCTGGCAGCGGCGCGTTCAGCGGCGCAAAATAACAGATGCCGCGGATATCGGTGAGCTGAGATGGCTTTTTGCCGGAACGCAGCCCTTCGCCGATGGCGCGAGTCTGGTGCTCTCCCATACCATAGATCAGCAGGTCCGCGGTGGTGTCCTGCAGGATGGACGGGCGCACTGCGTCGTCCCAGTAATCATAATGGGCGAAGCGGCGCAGGGACGCTTCCAATCCGCCGATCACCAGCGGGATATCCCCATAGATTTCCCGTACCTTCCGGCAGTAATGGATGATGGCGCGGTCGGGGCGCATCCCGGCTTTGCCGCCGGGGGAATAGGCGTCCTCGGTGCGCTTGCGTTTGGCGACGGTATAGTTGTTGACCATCGAGTCGATGTTGCCGCTGGTTACGAAAAAGGCCAGCCTGGGACGGCCAAAGCGGGTGAAATCCTGATCGGTATCCAGCCGGGGCTGGGCCAGGATGGCCACCCGAAGCCCCATTGCTTCCAGAACCCGGGCGGTGATGGTGATGCCGAAGGAGGGGTGGTCCACATAGGCGTCCCCTGTCACACAGACAATATCGACCTCATCCCAGCCCCTTGCATGGACATCCTCCATGGAGATGGGCAGAAATTTGCTGCGGTCCAGAGTGTTGTTGGGTGTCATATCGCTTCTCCAATCTAATCGGGTGTGGTGAAAAATCGGTGGTATGCTGTCAAAAGCTTATTTGCTTTGGTTGAGCTTCATTTCCATCCAGCGCTCCTTGGAGATTAGCACCTGGCGGGGTTTGCTGCCCTCAAAGGGGCCGACGATGCCGCGCTGTTCCATCTCGTCCACAATCCGGGCGGCGCGGGCATAGCCCAGCTTGAGCCGCCGCTGTAACAGCGATGTGGAGGCAATTCCCGCTTCCACCACCACCTCGATGGCGGCGGGAAGCATCTCGTCCTCGGCGTCGAATCCGCCGCCGTCACCGCTGTTTCCTTTGGATTTTTCCGCCACGGCCTGTTTTTCAATTTCCTCCATGATGGTACTGTCATAGGCGGCGCTGCCGCCATTTTTGATGAAGTCTACCACCTTTTCCACCTCATCGTCGCTGACAAAGCATCCCTGGATACGGGTGGGCTTGTTGGAGCCCACGGGACTAAAGAGCATATCGCCTTTGCCCAGCAGTTTTTCTGCTCCGCCGGAATCCAGAATGGTGCGGGAATCCACCTGGGAGGAGACGGCAAAGGCGATCCGGGAAGGAATGTTGGCCTTGATAACGCCGGTGATAACGTCTACCGACGGACGCTGGGTGGCGATGACCAGATGCATTCCCGCGGCACGGGCCATCTGAGCCAGACGGCAGATAGCGTCCTCCACATCGTTGGGGGCGGCCATCATCAGGTCGGCCAGCTCGTCGATGATGATGACAATCTGGGGCATGGGTTTCAGGTCCTCCCGGGTGGAGGCCAGCTTGTTGTAACCCTTGAGGTCCCTCACGCTGTTGTCCGCAAAGGTTTGATAGCGGTGCAGCATCTCCGACACCGCCCAGTTGAGGGCGCCGGCTGCTTTGCGGGGATCGGTTACCACCGGTACCAGCAGATGGGGGATGCCGTTATATACCCCCAGTTCCACCACCTTGGGGTCTACCATCAGCAGCTTTACCTCATCGGGGGAGGATTTGAACAGCAGGCTGATGATGAAGGAGTTGATACACACCGATTTGCCCGAACCGGTGGAACCGGCAATGAGCAGATGGGGCATCTTGGACAGGTCGGCGATGGCGATGGCTCCGCCGATATCCCGCCCCAGCGCCACCGTCAGACGGCTGGAAGCGTCGGCGAATTCCCGGGAATCGATGACCTCCCGGATGGGGACGGTGCTGACCACCTTGTTGGGAACCTCGATGCCTACCGCTGCCTTTCCGGGGATGGGGGCCTCGATGCGGACCCCCGCAGCCGCCAGATTGAGGGCGATGTCATCGGTCAGGCTGGTGATGCGGCTGATCTTGACGCCGGCGGAGGGCTGAAGCTCATAGCGGGTAACGGCAGGACCACGGGAGATATCCACAATCCGGGTTTGTACTCCGAAGCTGGAGAGGGTATCCACCAGCCGGGCAGCGTTGGCCTTGAGCTCCTCAGAGATATCGTCCTCCGGCTGCGGCTTGGGTTCATTGAGAAGGCCCGGGGAGGGGAACACATATTCCTCCGTCTCCGGCAGTTCCTGTTGGGTGGTAGCGATCTCTGCGGCAATCTCTTCCGAAGGGACGGCCTCCCCCTTTTCTTCCTGACGGGATTTCTTGCCGGAGGATTCCGGATTGCCGGCGGAAGGCTGTCCGGAAAGAGAGGCCTTTTTGGCCTCCTCTATGGTCTCAGCGGTCACCGGCGGTTCCTCAGCCAGTTTTCTCAGTATCTCTCCGGGGGATTCGCTGGGGAACAACTCGGGATCTTCCTGAATGATTTCCACCGGGGAGCTGTATTTGTCTTTCCCCCCGTTGAGCATTTTGCTAATGAGATCATCGATCTCGTCCATCGCTTCGCTGCGCTGCTTTTGTTTGCTTTTTTTGGAGCCGGAGCCTGCCTGAGCGGTACCGGGAAAAACGGTAACGTTGTCGGTGGAAACAGGCGGAGCGTCCTGCGCCGCCTCGCTTGGAGCATCCAGCAGCTGATCGTTGAGCTGCATCAGATGCTGGGCCCCGGTCATGCTGCCTTTGGGGGAGCTGACAGGATGCTGGGGCAGCTGCTGTGCCGAGGGTTCTATCGGATCGTCCACCGGGATATCAATGTTAAATTTGGGAGGCTGCCGTTGGGCGACCTTTTGGGTGTAAACCTCTCCCACCTTTTTTACCGGCTGATAGGCTTTGTGGAAAAATTGCAGCAGCGTTGTGCCGGTGAGCAGCATCACAAAGACAAAGATCAGCAGAATGATGGTGATGGTGGCAGGTGTTTTCCCAAACAGTCCCAGCAGCGTGAGGCCGATGGGTGCGGACAGCAGACCGCCGCCGCTCAGGGATACCCCCTGGTCATAGAGGATGGTGGCGTTTTTCCAAAAGGAGGCGGCGGCAGGCATCCCTCCGCTCAAAACCTGGGTGATGCCGCAGAGCAGCAGCAGCAGCGCGCCCGATTCGATGAGGGTTGCCTTAACGGAGGTCACCGTCTTGTCGGTAGCGATCATAATCGCTATGTAGATGGAGAGAGGTCCCATCAGATAACCGCACCAGCCGAATAGGCCGAACATGAGGTTGTGCAGTACCTGCCAGAAATTTTGTCCCTGGATTACTGCGAGAAAGAGCAGAAGAATCCCCAACGCAAAGAGAACCACCGCCCAAATCTGGCGGCGGGCCATCTCCTGGCGCTCTGCGGCCTTCTTGGAGGTGGAGCGGTTGGTTCTGGATTGGGTGGAGCGGGATTTGGAGGAGCCTTTGGATCTGGAGTTTCCAGCCAATACAGTCAGTCCTTTCTTTTTGAAGCTCCGCCGGGGCGGAGCCTATTGTCCTTTCCTTATGTTGTGGATTAGGAGAATATCTGATATAGGGTGGTACCGCTGATGCGCTCATAAAGGGCGACGGCGATGACCACCACCCCCAACACGGCGGTATAGTAGCCAAAATAGCGGAACCGGTCGCTGTTGACCAGTACCTTCACCATCCAGATGGCCAGCAGCCCAACCACGGCGGAGACGATCATTCCGGTGAGCAGCACCGGCAGCGAAAATAAAGGCGCACTTCCTTCCATCATGTCTTTGAGCTCCAGAAGGTTGGCGCCCAGCACGGCGGGGATGCCCAGGATAAAGGAGAAGGCTACCGCGTATTCCCGGCTGAGTCCCATCAGCAGCCCGGTACAGATGGTGGAGCCGGAACGGGAAACCCCGGGCAGCGGTGCAATGGCCTGGGCGATTCCTACGGCGATGGCGTCCCGAGGCTGCATCTCTAGCGCGTCCTTTTTTCCTTTGACAATCCGGTCGGAGAGCAGCAGCAGAAAAGCGGTGATCAAAAAGCAGACGCCTTCGGCCAAAATGCTGTCATCCTCCGACAGGGAGGAGTAAAAATCCTTCAGCGGCAGCACCAAAAACAGCGGGATCAGCGCCAGCAGCAGCATCCAGATCATACGGCGGCGGGGATTATCGGTTTTTAAGCGCAATTTTCCCCGGAATAGATCCCCGACCATCGAAAAAGCTTCCTGTATCAGTTCCCAGATGGTGGGCCAAAATGCGATGGCCACGGCGATCAAGGTCCCGAGATGCAGCATGATGGAAAAGCTGCCTCCCGCCTCGCCGCCCTGACCGGTGAAATGCTGTAGTAGAGAGAGATGTCCCGAGCTGGACACCGGCAGAAATTCGGTGAGGCCCTGTACAATACCCTGGAAAATAGCGTCAAGTATGGTCATAGTCATAAAAATGTCTCCCAAAATGGTTTTGCATGGCAGAGCCTGCTGTTGGCAGAGTTGGCTTTGCCAGATTGTGTCAGCATCAGCAGCACCGTTTTCCCCTGTGGAGAGAGGAGGCTTCCTTGCTCCGCAGGGGGTGGGTGCTTTTTATTGTTGTGCAGGGGGGTATCTGAGAAAGTTTGCGTCCATCCCTCTCATCTTTCGGAAAAGGGCAGGGTATCCCACGGGTGTTGTTTGGGCTGGGTTTGCTGAAAATTCTGGGAATTTGAGGGATGAAAGAGTGCGCCCACATCGTTTTCCCGCCGCAGATACATCCGAGGATCGGTGGAATCCAGCCGGGTGATTCGCATCCCCTGGGCGGTCATCACCCCCTGCAGATATCCTCCCTCCACCTGGCAGGTTACGGGGGGCGATACGGGATCTGGGTCGAATCCCTCAAACAAAAGCTCCGCTCTGGGAGCCAGTGTATAGAGAATCATGTTGCATCCTCCTTGGAGGAAAGGGAGGGATTGTTTTGCTGTTCAATCATCTGATACAGGCATTCGATTGCCTGCGCCAATCCGCCCATCTCGTCGATGAGACCCTCCTTTACAGCTGCCTCGCCATCCAGCACCGAACCCACATCCATCACAAGTTCCCCGTTTTTCATCATCAGGCGGCGAAACCGCTGGGGAGTGATGGAAGAATTTTCGCAGACAAAACGGGTGATGCGCTGCTGCATCTTATCAAAATAGGAAAGGGTTTGGGGTACGCCCAATACCAGGCCGTTCATCCGCACTGGATGAACCGTCATGGTGGCGGAAGGGGAGATGAAGGAATGGCGGGCACTGCAAGCCAGCGGCACGCCGATGGAATGTCCTCCGCCCAACACCAGCGAAACGGTAGGGGTTCGCATCCCGGAAATCAGCTCCGCAATAGCTAACCCCGCTTCTACGTCTCCGCCCACCGTATTGAGGATGATCAGCAGCCCTTCGATGGTTGGATCCTGCTCAATGGCCACCAGCTGCGGGATCACGTGCTCATATTTGGTGGTTTTGTTTTGAGGGGGCAGGGTATAATGTCCTTCAATCTGTCCGATGATGGTCAGGCAGTGGAAGATATGTTTTCCTCCCGCCGTGGTGACCGATCCGCTCTCAAAGATCTGGCAAAGCTCTTTGGCCGGGGTGGGCAGCTCTTTTTGCGGATCGTCCGACTCCGGCTGGGGCAGTGTGACATCCGGAAAATCCGGGGAATTCATCTGTTTGGTTTCGCGCTTTGGATCATCAGCCGGCTTCTGAGGCAGATTGGAGGAATTTTTGCTTTTTCGTGACACATCAACAGCTCCTTTCAGCGTCTTTTGGAGGTATTGTGTGTCGTTTGGGCCAAAATATGCGGATCTCAGTAACCTCTGGTCCCTTCCAGCGACTCGTCGTTGGTGACCCAATCCATGGGATCGATCTCCCGGTACTGCTCATGGGTATCCCTCACCACCACCTTGGCGATGCCGGCGTTGATGATCATCCGCTTGCACATGGAACACGGATTGGCGTTTTGTACGTACTCGCCGGTGAGACATTCCCGCCCCACCAGATAGAGGGTGGACCCCAGCATATCCTGCCGCGCTGCATGGATGATGGCGTTGGCCTCCGCATGAACCGAACGGCAAAGCTCATATCGTTCCCCTCTGGGCACGTTGAGTTTTTCACGGGTACAGAATCCGATATCCGAGCAGTTTACCCTTCCCCGGGGAGCGCCCACATAACCGGTAGAGATGATTTGATCGTTGGCGACAATGATAGCGCCAAAGCTGCGGCGCAGACAGGTTCCCCGTTCCAGCACCGTCTCCGCAATGTCCAGATAGTAATTGGTTTTATCCCGCCTTGGCATAAATGCTCCTTCCTGCATCCAAAGGATGCGGATATGTATCAAAGATTGGAATGTGTAACCGCCCGGGGCTGAAAAGGTGCAAAGTTGGGAAATTTCAACGGCTTTGCCGTATCCCGGCCGGCAGGGGCAGGACATATTCCTATTCTTTATTCTACCGGATTTCCCAGGCTTTTTCAACAATCATTGTATCGCAGGGCGGAGTTTCTGTGTTATAATAAACCGGGGTTTCGTGGACGCACGGAAACCCTCATCCTATGATTCAGGAGGCGTTTATGGAGAATCTTTCCAATCCTTCCACCATCCGGGAACTTTTAACCCGGCATGGTTTTACTTTTTCCAAAGCGTTGGGACAAAATTTCCTGATCAATCCCTCCGTCTGTCCCCGCATTGCCGAGATGGGCGGAGCCCAACCGGGTTTTGGGGTGCTGGAGATCGGTCTGGGAATCGGTGTGCTTACCGCGGAGCTGGCCAAGCGTGCCGATAAGGTAGTGGGCATTGAGATTGACAGCCGCCTGCTTCCGGTGCTGCAAGAGACGCTGGAGGAATTTGATAATGTGCGGATCATCCACGGGGATGTGCTGAAGGTGGATCTGCACCGGGTGATTCAGGAGGAGTTTGCCGGGATGGAGGTGGCTGTCTGCGCCAACCTGCCGTACTATATTACCTCCCCCATCCTGATGAGCCTGCTGGAACAGCGCCTTCCCATCCGCTCCATTACCGTCATGGTGCAGCGGGAGGCGGCCCAGCGCATCTGCGCGCTGCCTGGTACCCGGGAAGTCGGGGCGGTGAGCATTGCTGTGCAGTATTACAGTCAGCCCAAAATCCTGTTTCAGGTTTCCAGAGGCAGCTTTATGCCTGCGCCCGAGGTGGATTCCTGTGTGATACGTCTGGATGTCCGTGCGGCGCCCGCGGTGCCGGTGCAGGATGAGCAAGCCTTTTTCCAGGTGGTGCGGGGCGCGTTTTCCCAGCGGAGAAAGACCTTATCCAACTGCCTGTCGTCCTCCCTGGGACTGCCCAAGGGGCAGATCCAGCAGCTGTTGGAATCTGCGGGGGTCAGCCCCGGCGCCAGAGCGGAACAGCTCTCCATGGAACAGTTTGGGGCGGTGGCGGACGCCTACGCCATGATGATATCCCATTAGGCCTGTCGCTTTTTGGCGGTGCTCTCCATCTTCTCAAAAAAGTCCGCTGTGTTCAGGTCGTGAGGGCGGTTGAAGCGCCGGATTTTATACAGGCATTGGGGGTCTTTGGTGATGTAGTGGATCCTTTCCTCACAGCAGAAGCTTGCCAGAAATCCCAGCTCCTCGAGAACCGGTTCCGCATCCGGTTCCAGAAAGCCGAAGGGATAGGTGAAGGCGGTGGGGGTATATCCCAGATGCTCCTGAAATTCCTGCTGCAGTTTGCCCAGATCTTCTCGCAGCAGTGCTTGATAGGCGGCGATATCTTCGTTGTACATCTTTTGGATGCCTTTGCGTTTGCCGGTGGCGTTGTAATGCATATTGTAGGTATGGTTTTGAAACTCCACCAGCCCGGAATCCGCCATCTCCCGGATCTCATCCCAGGTGATGTGGGAATAGTTGATATGTTTATCCTCGGTTTGGCTGAACTCATCGGTGCAGCGTCCATAGATGGAGATAACCGCCTTGTATCCGTATTTTTGCAGCAGCGGATAGGCATAGACATAGTTGCTCTCATATCCGTCGTCAAAGGTAATCATGATGGGCTTTTCCGGAAGCGGGACGTCGCTGTACACGTAGTCCAGCAGATCCTGCACCACAACCGGCGTATATCCCTCCTGCTGTATCCACTGAAAGTCTTTTTCCAGCTCCTGCGGGGTGATGACATAAGCCCCCAGCAGCTTGCTGCTCTCCAGAATATGATGGTACATAATTACCGGCATGGCGATTCCCTCCTGGTTTTGCTGTACCGGCAAGATCTGCTGTATCCCGCTCAATACCGTTAGGAAAATGGTTGCGACGGCAAAGACGGCGGCAAAGAAGATCGTCGGTTTGGAGATGGGACGATGGTACCACAACATGACGCTGCCCCCTGTTTTGGATGATGTTGTACCTATTTTTATGCCGGCTTCCCGCAAAAAATACAAAACCGGCGATAAAATAAGCCGTGGGAAGGAGTCGTCCTCTTCCCACGGCTTTTGTCAGGATTGCTTTGAGATTTTGACCGGATGCGAAAGCTTTTAAATCTGTTTTTCCATATGCCGGTGCGGGGCGCCGTCGTCGTCAAAGGGCTCCCCGTAAACCGAAAACCCACAGCTTTCATAAAAGGCGACGGCGTGCATCTGGGCGCCCAGAATCAGCCGCTTTGCTCCCAGTTCCTTGGCCTTGTGTTCCAGGCAGGACATCAGGAAGGTGCCGATATGTTGCCCGCGAAACGCCTTTTTGACCGCCAAACGGCCGATATGCATGGTGTCGTCCCCGTCATGGAACAGGCGGGCTACCCCCACCGGGATCTCCTCCAGATAAACGCAGAGATGATAGCACAGATCGTCGGTGTCGTCGATATCATAAGAAAAACCCTGTTCCTGTAAAAATACTTCCTCCCGCAGACGGGAACAGTCCGCAGGAATCAGCCCATAATGCCAGACCGGTACCAGATAATCGGAAAGAACCATGATTTTTCATCCTTTCTCAAGCGCATGCAAAACAAAATAATTTGAGGCTATTATACCATAGTCCTTTCCAAAAAGATACAGGGACAGCTGCAAAGCACAGCCATCCCTGTATCTTTTTGTCTTGTTATCCCAGCATCGCCAGAATGACTGCGCCGGCAACGCCGGGCAGTCCGGTGAGGACGGCTACTGCCGCGGTAAAAAAATTGATGGTAAACTCTATCCCGGTGACAGGGGATAGGATACAGGCCGCCAGCAATCCGCTGAATCCTAGCATAGCGGACAGCAGTCCGGTTTGCAGCGGGGAAGCGCCTTGGGAACAGCGGCGCAGCAGCGGATAGGCCGGAAGCAGCCATAGCAGTGCCAATAGTTTCATGATAATCCCTTCTGTTGTCGTTGTTTTGTATATTCTAATGAAAATATACAAAGTGTTATCGCACTTTGTTGCCGGAAGGCCTTTTGTCGCAAAAGGGGAGACAGCAAAGGCATAGCCTGTAAACCTATTTGGCTTTACAGGTACTGCCTGCCGTTTCAGCGGACCGTCTGGGGCGACGGGGCGATGGGATGGGATTGGTCTTTGCCGCCGGCAGACCGTTGGGAGTTGAGCAGATACCGCAGCCGCGCCATAAGCGCCGCCCGTTCAAAGATATAAGCATCGATCAGATCGGGATCGCTGGTCATATTGAACAGCCTTTCCACATCCTCCAGATCCCTTGCCAGCTGTTGGGAAAGCTGATGGGGGGTTAGGTTGTCAGGGGAGTATTCTTCCGCGATGGGTTCCGGGTCAGAATGTTTGATCAGCCACATCATTTCACCGCCTTTTTTGGTTGAGGAATGTCCAATTCTTTCCGTACCATAAGTATGTCCCCAAAACCAAATTTAGGACGGCCTTTGCAAAATTTTTTTCCGCCAGACCATCCGGTCCCTGCAAAACACAGCAAAAAGGGTCCGTTGCAAAATGGTCCA
>DBQB01000022.1 GCA_002305685.1 Ruminococcaceae bacterium UBA1405 | reverse complement strand
GAGTTCACCGTCCAATATGTTTGACAAACCTACAAAGTAACAGAATAATGGAAGGAGTTTCCCTCAAATTTCAGCTGGTTTTACCCCTTGTTCCGGCTGAACTCCACCGGAACATTTGGGAGAATATTGATGCAAAAAATTGCAAAAAATATTCGACTTTTTGCTCTGTATTTTTTCCTCTTTTCCATTGGGGGGGTTCCCCATTCCAATCCTTTGCGGCTGCTCCGCTCCCGCCAAAGTTTTATGTTTATAATAAAATTATAATGCGTTCCCTCCCCTGCCAATCTTCCCAGGTTTGTTGACAAATTGATCAAATGGGCGGAGATAAATTTTCACTATGCCGCTTTGAAACCGTCATGATTTTTTCATAAATATCCCGTATAATAAAAATGACAAAAGAAAGCGAATTGAAAAATCCGGATTCATGCAAAAGAGATAAAAAACGACAGAACACAGCGATGCAGAGAACCACTTTCTGCGTTTGTATAGAGCCATCAACACAGTGGGAAAGGAGCTATCGTGGCTATGAAACGATTGTCATCGGGAAAAAACAGCGAACCGATCCGCAAAACAACGGTGGTTTGCGTCACCAACCAGTTCCAGTGTGAACGAATCATCCGTGCCGGACGGTCCATCGCCGGAATTTCAGATACAGAGCTGCTTGTGGTAAACGTCTCTCCTCTGGATTTCACCCATCAAAGCAGCGATGCCCTGGAGCATCTGTTCCAGGTTTCCAAGGAAAACGGAGCGCAGATGTCGGTACTGTATTCCGAGGAATCGATGAAAACGCTTATCTCCTTCATCCGAAAAAATCATGCGGTCAACGTGGTCACCGGTATGCCTCAATCCCGCAATTCCATATTGGTTAAGATGTGGGAGAAGCTGAAGGAGGTCTCCTTCTTTACCGTGGATGAGGACGGAAAATTTGTCAATATGAGCCAGCAGTATGCCCGAGGAAAGGGGACGCTGCTTCACCCCAACGCCCCCAAAATGAACCATGAGATTGCATAATGTTGGGGTGGTCCCGGTGTAACCGCCTAGAATAGGCGAACGGACCAAATTTATTAAAAAATATTTTTATATCGCACTGAAATCCTTTTCCGAAAGGGTTTCGGTGCGATATTTTATCCACAAAACTGCGGAAAGGAACAGAGCCATGATTGTGGAAAAAACTACGTTTTTGTCCCGAAACCACAGCACCCCCATTTCCTGCCTGATTTATCTGCCGGAGGGAGAGATTCACGGGGTGGTGCAGCTGGTACACGGAATGTGCGAACACAAGGAACGCTATCAGGACTTCATGGGTTATCTCGCCTCAAAAGGGATGGCCTGCTGTATCCATGACCATCTGGGCCACGGAGAGAGTGTGGCAACATCACAGGATCTAGGATACTTTGCAGCAGAATCGGGCTGGCGACTGTTGGTGGAGGACACCGTCGCTTTTTGCCGAATGGTTCGCCGGCGGGAAGCGTTGGCCAACCGTCCCTACTTTCTGATGGGACACAGCATGGGTTCCTTTGTGGCAAGACTGGCCACCGTACAGCTACAGGGAGAACTGACCGGCGCCATCTACTGCGGCACCTCCGGCGCCCGCCCGGAAGCAGCCCTGGGACGCAAGCTGATCGGTCAGGTGATGCGCCTCAAAGGCCCTCGCTACCGCTCCCGGGCGCTGGAACAGCTCATCTTCGGCGGATACAACCAGCATTTCGGCACCCAATATACCGGAAAAGAATGGCTGAGCCGAAACCTGGCTGTCGGGAGAGTCCATGCTCAGGACCCGCTGTGCAACTTCTGCTTTACCACCTCGGCGTTTTCAGATCTGCTGCGGCTGAACGTGGAATGTAATACCCCCGGATGGTTTGCGGCGATAGACTCTCATTTGCCAATACTGCTGATTGCCGGAACCCAGGACCCGGTGGGGCAGTACGGAAAAGGCGTGGCGCAGGTGGCTCGCCGTCTGCGGGGAGCAGGCAGCGAGGACGTCACCCTGCGCCTATACCCCGGCGCCCGCCATGAACTGCTCAACGAACTCAACCGGGAAGAGGTCTATGGGGACATTCTGCGATGGATCTTTGCGCACCTTGCCAGCGATCACTGCACCGGCGTCTAAACGTTTCCGTAAATCCGCCAAAAAAAGCCTTGCCAAGCCATAAACTTTTGCTTTTACTCTTGACAAAACCGCGGAAAATGGTATATGCTGATAATAATCACAAATGCGTAAATGAGGACCTGGTCTTACATCGTCTTTTTCAGAGAGCCGCTGGTTGGTGAAAAGCGGCAAAGGCAGTTTGACTGTATCCCCTCGGAGCAGTTGGGCCGAAAGGATAAAAATTTCCGATTAAGCCTGAACGGATTTCCACCGTTAGCGGGAAGCGTGTTGATGGACATGGCAGAGCGGCCTTCCAACGATGAGGATGGCAAACAGAGTGGTACCGCGGAGCATATAGAGTCTCCGTCTCTGAAAAAGAGACGGGGGCTTTTTTTATTGGATCTATTTTCCGGTCACCCGAATGTCCATAAAATCCATTTGCAAAAGGAAAGGATGATATTTGATATGTTGTTGACAGGTGCACAGATCATCGCAGAATGTCTGTTGGAGCAGGGGGTGGATACCATTTTTGGGTATCCCGGCGGCGCTGTGCTCAATATCTACGATGCGCTGTATCAATATTCCAACCGCATTCACCATATTTTGACCGCCCATGAACAAGGCGCTGCCCACGCGGCCGACGGTTATGCCCGCTCCAGCGGAAAAACCGGCGTATGTATCGCCACCTCCGGCCCCGGAGCCACCAATCTGGTCACCGGCATCGCCACCGCCTATATGGATTCTGTGCCGCTGGTTGCCATCACCGGCAACGTGGCGCGCAGCTATCTGGGACTAGACAGCTTCCAGGAGGTGGATATCACCGGAATCACCATCCCCATCACCAAGCACAACTATCTGGTAAAGCACGTGGAGGATCTGGCTGACACCATCCGGGAGGCTTTCTATGTGGCCAATCATGGCAGAAAAGGCCCTGTGCTGGTAGACATCCCCAAGGATATTACCGCCGCCACCTGTGAATATCATCCCCAAAAGCCCAAGGACGCCTCCAATGAGACCAAATTTGAAGGTCAGAATATGGAAAAAACGCTGATGATGCTGATGAACAGCAAACGCCCCTTCGTCTATGCAGGCGGCGGAACCATCGCCAGCGGCGCCCAGGAGATCTTGAAACGTTTTGTGGAAAAACTGGACGCTCCCATCTCCTGTTCCCTGATGTGCCAGGGCGGATTTGATCAGACCGATCCCCGATACCTGGGGATGTTGGGAATGCATGGAACGGTTGCCTCTTCCCGGGCCATTCGGGATTGCGATCTGTTTGTGGCGGTGGGAACCCGCTTCTCCGACCGGGTCATCTGCGACGCGGGCACCTTTGCCCAGGACCGTCCCATCATCCATATCGATATTGATCCGGCGGAATTTAACAAAAACATTACTGTCACCCAAAAGATCCGCGGAGATGCGGGGCAGGTACTGGAATATCTCACCGAACATCTGGAGCAGATGGATCATCGCTCCTGGATGGAACAGACCGCACAGTGGAAGCAACAGTTTCCGCTGCAGCATACCCCAAAAGAACCCGACGGCGTTACCCCCCAGCTGGTGTTGGAGACGCTGGACCGCCTAACCCATTCCGACGCTATCATCACCACCGAGGTGGGGCAGCATCAAATGTGGACGGCCCAGTTTTATACCTTCCGCAACAGCCGTCAGTTTGTCTCCTCCGGCGGGCTCGGAACGATGGGATTCGGGCTGGGCGCTTCCATCGGCGCCAAGATGGCCAATCCCCATCGCACCGTTGTCAACATTGCAGGGGATGGAAGCTTCCATATGAACCTCAACGAACTTTCCACCGCCGCCAAATACAACATCCCCATCATTGAGCTGGTGATGAACAATGAGGTGCTGGGCATGGTGCGTCAGTGGCAAAAACTGTTTTACGCCCATCGGTTCTCCCAGACCACCCTGGAAAAGACAACCGACTATATGAAGCTGGCGGAGGCGTTTGGCATCCAGGGATACACCATCCGCACCGCCCAGGATGTGGAGCCGGTGCTCACGCAGGCGCTTGAGCAGCAGGTACCGGTGCTGATCAACTGCATCATAGACCGGGATATCAACGTCCTGCCAATGGTACCCGCCGGCGCTTCGGTGGAGAAGCCCATCCTGGAAATGGAATAAGGAGGGAAGGTCATGGAAAAACAGTATATTTTGTCGGTACTGGTGCGCAACCATGAGGGTGTACTGGTGCGCATCGCAGGACTTTTGAGCCGCCGTTTCTTTAACATTGTCAGCATCGTCGCCGCCCAAACCGAAAATCCCGCCATCACTCAGATCATCATTGTGGTGCAGGGAAACGAACGGGTCATCGACCAGGTACAGGTACAGCTGGACAAACTGGTGGATATCCTCAATGTCAAGGTGCTGGATCGGGATACCTCGGTCATCCGAGAACACCTGCTGATTAAGGTTCGGGCGCAGCTGCATCAGATCGGCCCGCTGGTGGATGTGGCCAATATGTTTAAGGCCAGCATTCTGGACGTCACCAACGATACCGTCATCCTGGAACTGACCGGTGATAACCATACGCTGGATTCCTTCATTGCGGTGCTCAAACCCTACCATACCATCAAGATGATCCGTACCGGATGTTCCGCCATGGCGCGGGGCGAGGAGGAGTAATCTGCATTCCCCGAAAACTTAAGATACGCAACACTGTCCCTTTTGATAACAGCCGGTGGTTTTGTGCGCAAGACGTTCCAAAACCACCGGATTTTTTCTGAGAAACTACACGTTCATCGTCGTTGGAGGTATCCGCAAGTGCACAAGCCAAAATATTTTGCATGCTCCGCTGTCCGGCAGAAAAAGACAGGTTTCTATATCCAATGGCGGTTAATTTTGGTACAATAAAAATGGAAAAAATTACGGAAAAAGGAGTCCTGGCCAATGACCTATGTGATCAGCGATCTTCATGGCTGCCTGGACAAATGGCAGGCCATGCTGGAACAGATAAAGCTCAAGGAAACCGATATGTTGTTCGTTCTGGGAGACGTGGTGGACCGAGGTCCTTCCCCCATCCCCCTGCTGTTAGACCTGATGATGCGCCCCAATGTTTTTCCCATCCTGGGAAACCACGAGTGCAGTATGCTGCTCTGCGTCCAGGATCTTCCCCTGGACACTACCCTGCAGAACCTTCCGCAGCGGGTGAGCAAGGGCAGCCTTCCTTCTTTGCGTATGTGGATGAAAAATGGTGGGCGGACGACATTGGAACAATATCTGGCCCTCCCCTGTGACGAGAAGGAACAGCTGCTCAATTATCTTCAGGAATTCACCCTCTATGAGAGCGTCACCGTCAAGGACGCCACCCCCTATCGGAATATGACCCGTCAGCAGCTCTCCGCCCTAAAGCAGAAACCAGTGCTGAAGGATCGCACCTATCTCCTAACCCACAGCGGCCTGCTCCACTTCTCCCCTGAGAGGGATCTGGAGGACTATCAGCTGGAGGAATTCCTTTCCGACCGTCCCAATCTGGACAGCCGGTATTTTGCAGACCAGATGCTGGTACTGGGGCACACCCCCACCCCTCTGATCCGAAAAGATCAACAGCCCGCCATCCTTTTTACCGATACCTACATCGATATCGACTGCGGCTGTTCCTTCGACGGGCGCTTGGGCTGCCTGCGGCTGGAGGACTGGAAGGAATTTTATGTGGAATGATCCTCCCCATCCTTTTCTCCACCCCCGGCAATGTACGATTGTATCGCTTGTAAAAATCTGATATACTGGTATTGAGATCCCGCGGGATCATTTTGCAAAGGAAAGGAAGCAGGAACCATGAATGAGGTCATGAACAACATTTTGACACGCCGCAGCGTTCGCTCCTATAAGACCGACGCCGTACCGGAGGAGCTGTTGATGCAGGTGCTTCAGGCCGGACTGTATGCCCCCAGCGCCATGAACGGGCAAAAGTGGCAGTTCACCGTGGTGGTCGGCGCCGCCAATCGGGAAAAACTTGCCGCCGCCGTGCGCCGCGCCCTGGGCAATCCCAACTATAACTTTTATGAGCCTCCGGTACTGATTCTGGTTTCCAACAAAAAGGACAACGGCAACGGACAGCTGGACACCGGATGCGCCATGGAGAATATGTTCCTGGCCGCCCACTCTCTGGGGCTCTCCACCGTTTGGATCAATCAGCTCAAAACCATCTGCGACGAGCCGGATGTACGGGAGGTGTTGCGCTCCTTCGGCGTACCTGAGGACCATGTGGTGCTGGGCACAGTGGCTTTGGGATACGCTGGCGGCGAGATTCCAGCCGCCAAAGAGCGTACCGGCGTGGTAAAGATCGTGAAATAACCGATTTGTGCGCAGTCTGGGTATTATGAAGGACGAGAGTGCGGCAAGAAGCACCCATCGTCTCTGACTGCCCTCAGCGTATGATCGAACGGTATTTTCTCTCTGTCCATATTTTGCACAATCGAGTAGGAGGCTACCCAT
>DBQB01000046.1 GCA_002305685.1 Ruminococcaceae bacterium UBA1405 | reverse complement strand
AAAAATGCCCCCGAGTAGGGGGCGGCCCGTGGTAAAAGTGTGGTTGCCAGACTTTTCGGGACTCCCTTTAGGGAGCGACCACAGGAGATAGGCCCTTATAGGGCCCGTTCCAACCACCCGTTCAACGGGTGGTTTTGATTTTGTATTTGAAAAAAGATAGGTATCTACTGGATAGGCGGGAAATTTACACTGCAAGGGAAAAGTATGAAAAGATACATTAATTTTGCAAATGAAAAAGGAATAAAAAGAGCCATGGTTTGCAGATCTCTGGCAGAATGAAGTTGCAGCACGAATCATTCGACAGGAGAAAGCAAACCATGGACAAATAAAAAGTTTGTGGGTGAGTATGAGATGGCATCCGCAACGTCTCAATTTTTCTTGTCAGTTGGAGGTGCCGGGGGCTTTTTACGCGCACGGTGCATCTGTACTGTCATAAAAACACATACGGCAAACCATATTCCAACAGGGATCCGGTCATAGGGTTCGCAGACCAACAGGATAACGAAAAACAGCAGTGCACAGAGGGTAAAGACAATTTGCATCACAAGGTAAATGATACGGTTTCGTCTTTCTTTTTTCATGCTTCGTCTCCTTTGGATGCCCGTTGAGATAAGGCATACTGTTCGTTTTCAATCAACTGATCCAAGCTGTCAAACAGAAAGTTCAACGCCCGCAATTCACCTGCCGGGGATAATCCTGGTGCAGGCTGATATATGCCAATCTGCAAAGTACAGGAGTTTCCGGTACCGGACAGTGAAAACAAAAAGACGCTTTTCTTGCCGTGAATTTCCCGTTCCCCCAATATAGCGCCTTCTTCCGGGAGCTTTTGAATGGTTCCTCCAGCGCCCTCGGTCAGATCGTAAACACCGCCCAGCAGAAGCTGCTGAGGATAGGGGTAGCTTCGCCTGAGTTCGGTCATATCACAGCCTCCTCTCCTTCCCTGGAACCTATATCAATTCCAGTGCTGTCAAGCAGCTGCTCCGCGCGGCAAAGCAGTTCTTTGGCGATGCCTAGCTGTTCGTTGAGTTCTTCCTCCCGAACATCCTCATTTTGCAGTACTTTTTGCGCCTGTCCCAGCGCTTCCAGGGAAGCGTCCAGCTGGGAACGGAACAATTCAGCCAGCCGGCTGCCGGCGGTTTTGTTGATTTGTGCATAGGCATTGTCCAGCTGGGTAAATACATCTTCCCGGATTTCCGGGAATTTTTGGAGCAAAGGCTTCAGCAGATCCACCTGACGGTTTTTCTTTTTGCTTTCTCTCAGAAAACCGCCCACCAGTGTGCTGATGCCGCTGACAATTCCATACAGTTGGGATTGGGTACCCAGCAGTACCTCCGCGCCGGTATTGACCGCGAAAGACGCTGTGTCCACATTTGTCCAGCTGATATCAGCGAGCTGGATGGAAATATCCTGAAGCTGTCCTTCACGGATCCCGTGCAGGTTTTCCTGTGAAAATTCTTTGGCATATTCCCGCAGAGCTTTTTCTATCTGAGGCCGATGTGCTCTCAAACAGGCGAGAATTGCTTGGCGGATATGGTCCGACAGGTAAAATTGCAGATGCTTTTGCAGCACACTGGTTGGCTGGCTGCTGCCGATGGAGGAGATTTCCTGTTTCATGCGATCCAGAAATTCATCCATCCATCCGCGGGCCTCCCGGCAAAGCTGACGGGAAAGCAGTTCCAGACCCTCAATGCTTTTTTGCAGCCTCTGGTCAATGTTGGCCATATCGGTATGGCATTGCTGCTCCATCTGCTGCAGCTCAGATTTTTTGATGCCCAGCATCTTGCCAATCAAATCGATCCGATTGCGGATATCCTTGATCATTTTCCGGGAAAGCATCACCAAACGCTGAGACTGAATGGCCTCCTTTTGCAGCAGGATGTCGTCCTGTATGGCGGTATAAAGCGATTGGAATCCATTTTCCAGCACTTGTATCAGTTCCGGTTTGGGGCGTTTTTTTTCGGTTTTGCGGCAAAGTTCATCCAATGCGCTGACTGCAAATACGGCGGCGTTCATCGAAACCGCCCGAACCCGTTCCAGAACCAGATTTTTCACCCGTTCGATATCCTCGCTGTTTTCCAGGCAATCAGCCATATTCACTACCAGGAAAAGCCGGGAAAAACTTTGCGGCTGAAGGATACCTGACAGAAAAGTTTGTTCCGTTTCGGAAAGCGGGGAAAGGGCAGAGGCAATATAAATGACAGCATCCGCTCGGACGATATAATTGTGTACCTGCTCATCGAACTGTTTGAGCAGATCGCCCATACCAGGGGTATCGACGATGGAGAGTTCTCGAAGCATTTCCAGTGGCTCATGGATATCAATATATTCGATGTGGGCCGGCAAACGCTGCATCAGCTGCTCCAGCTGGGCGCGTCCCAGTTCCTCGGTTTCCAGCCGGATATGCATCCCGTTTGTCAGTACCGCCTCCCGTGCAGATTCTTCGCCGTAAAAGATCCGGTTGATGGTTACCGTTTCGGGAGTAACGTTGGAAGGAACAACCTGTTTGCCCAAAATTGCGTTGATAAAGGTGGATTTTCCGCGCTTGAAATCTCCCATAATGACGATGGAAAAAGGTTCTTCCAGCCTTTTTTGCAGCAGGGATTCCCACTGACGGATGGCGTCCAGGTCCTTTGGGCTTAAAATCCGGCGTACAAAGCTATCTGCACGCAGCTCCCGCATCTCTTCCAAAACCTGGCGGACGATATCGCAGACCTTTTGGTAATCGATCACAATCCGTTCGTTGAGTTCCACGATCATTTCCCCCTTCCTTCGTTTTTGGTAACACTAATGTACCGGGCGCAACGCGCGTCCAGTTCTTCTTTGGGATAAAGATGCATATCCGGGGCTTTTAGTTCCGGATGCCAGTCATAAAACACCTGACTGTTGATGAATTCCTTTGCAGCCAAAATACGGCGTACGCCTGCCGGATGGGTAGAAAGCATTTCAGTGATTCGTACCGGTGAAGTGCGCAGCGAGTCATACTGTTCCAGCAGGGCATCCACATTGACCTGATGTCCTGAGAGCAATCCGCCGGAGAGGAGTTTGGACTGGGTGGAAATGATACTTTCCACTTCACCGCAGCAAAGCGCCCCTGCCCGGTCGCAGGTAACTTCGGCAGCACGGCTCCAGGTCTGGATGGCGATGCGCAGCGGCAGCGATGCCAGGGCCAGCACCTCCCGCACGCCGGGAATGGAAGCGCCAACCCCATCAATCAGCAAACTGGCAAGGATGTTATAGATGCCGTGGTTGTTGTGTATATGCCCGCACTCGTGCCCGATGACAGATTTGAGTTCCTGAGGGGTAAAACGCTCCACCATCGAGGAATTGAGCACAATCATCGGTTCGGCGTCCTCGGTGGCCACAGCATGGCGCCCAGATAATCGTATCCGCTTACATGGTTACACAACCTCAATTTCTCGATGTATGTCTTTCGAATCACAGCGCTCCACAAACAGGAATTTCGATAGTATAGAGGCGCTTTTTGGAGCATTCCTTCCTGCTGGAGATATTCTCTTGCTCCGCGGTATAGATCGGTTCCGATTCGGGTTCCGATATATCTGTTTTCCAGACTGAAATCCAAAAAGCTGTCCAGTATCCCGACCTCGTGGCTCATATAAGGTCTCTGGTAGAATTCTACAATGGAATCCAGTTCTTCCCATGTTTTATTTAGGTTGTTGAATCCAATGTCTTTTTGCGGCTGGAATACATCCGAAAAGCTTTGTAGTGTTTTCAGTTTCCTGCCGTTATGCAAAATGGGCTGCTGTACCATATCTTTTTCGTTGTCCTCATCGTCTGCGCCTGTATCCTGTGAGTGAGGAAACCAGTCTACACAGGCAAGCCCCTGCATGGGACTAAATAAAGTTTCCGGCGCCAGTCTCAGGCGTTCTTTGGAGGCATCGTTGAGCTGGTCGATCATTTTGTCGGTTAATTTTACCTCGTTGCCGCCACAGTACAAAACAACGCAGGGATGTTTCCGGCATTTATATAAAATTTGTGTCCACCACTCGTCTTTGTATCGATTGGGGGCTTCCACCTGAACCATCATACCCAGCTCATCACAGGCAGCCAGATAATTTTCGTGGGGCACTGTGGTATGGAATCGAATCCAGTTGAAGCCGATTTCCCGATATTTTTTTACGAAGCTGCGATAGGATTCTTTGTCCATTGGCGGGGTGCAGGTCAGGGGATAGTAGGCGTGTTCCGTGAGTCCTCTGAAAAAGATGCGACGACCATTGAGCTTAACCGCCATGCCGTCCCGTTCCAGCCATCGGTATCCATAGGGCTGTACCTTGCGGTCGCACAATCTGTCCCCGGTATAGATGCAAACCTCCGCCTGATACAGATAGGGGTTATGGTTGTCCCAATACTGAAGCTCTCCCACATCGCAGGTTAGCGCACATCTTGTACCGGAGACGTCACAGGATACCTCTTTTACCGTTTGGTTTTCCTTGTCTCTCAGGACAAAGCGCATACATAACGGTTCTTTTGCCCGATTGTCCAGCTCCACCAGGATATGCAAATCCCTCTTGTTTTTCTCCGGGGTGATAAATAGATCGGTTATTGTAACTTGGTCGGCGATATGAAGCGTAACCTTTCCGGATATTCCGCCTGTAAACCCCTTGAAGCCGCGAAAGGCGGTGCTGGAAAATGTTCGGTCTACATTGGAGACGGCAAAAACAACCTCATTGTTGGAATTGGGTTTCAGGAAATCGGTGATGTTTGCCTGGATGAGCGTCATTGGATTGTCGTGGAAGGTCACGAATTGGCGGTTGACATATACCGCAATCTGACAGACTGCGCCCGCTATCTCCAGGGTATACTGTGCCTGAATGTCTGGTATGAAGATGTTCTTTTGATACCATCCTGTCCCAACCAAATAGGGCAATGACCCATCGCTGGGTTTGCCTGTTCCCAGCGGATATTCAATCTTTCTGTAGCTTTCGTTAAACAATACATTTCTCGACCATACCTCTGTACGCTTTAAAGATGCGAGATGGTCGTCCCAGAAACCTGGCACCGGCATACAGGCATCGAATGCAGCTGCTGCGGGTATCTGTTGTGCGGAGATAAGGTTGTCAGGACGATAGGCAAAACGCCATATCCCTTCCAAATTCCAATCGGTTCCCATTCTAGCGGTACAGCTGTCAAGATTTTCCGACATATGATTCATTGAAAGTCCTCCCACTGTTTTTTCAGGTCGGATTTGACGCATTTGGCATACGCTTTCCTTAACTATATACTACCTACTGGAAAATCGAAAAGGAATGTTTTATAATCAAAAAGATGTCAAAAAGTACGGTATTTTTTCCCTTTTATCTTATTCGTGCGGCATAAATAACATATAGAAAGATCAAATGGAGTCCTGCAAATAAAAGTC
>DBQB01000066.1 GCA_002305685.1 Ruminococcaceae bacterium UBA1405 | reverse complement strand
TCTTCCATAGGGGGAGCATATCAAGCACATCCGGCGTTTTTGATTTAGTCCTTCCAGACTTTATGGAGGTTCCCCTGCTCTACGCTGTTGTACAATAGAGAGAGCCGCTGAATGGTAAGGGATCCCACCGTTTCGGGGGTGGTGCAGGAGGTATCCGCCTGCGAGGAAAAGACCGTCTCCACCGCATAGAGCGCCTGCATGGTTTCCGGGTCCAGTTTACCAGTCATCTTGACGCCGGAAAACTGAAGGTACCGCTGTCCAATCCGTCGCAGCATTGCCTGTAAAACATAGACGTTGTCCCCTGCCTCTCCGGCTTTTGCCTGCCGATGCGCGGCGCAAAAATCATGAAAAAAGATGGGCGGTATCGGTGGCGCGGCAAGATAAAACGCCTGATAATAAGCCTGCCGGATCTTCTCCCAGGTTTCCAGATCCGCTTCCCCTGTTACCGGCAGGTCATGGCGCTGCTGGAAAAGACTGACCGCTTTGCGCGTTTGCGGGCCATAGATACTGTCAGCCTTCAGATCGGGAACCTCATCCGCCATAATGCCTCGCAAAAAAAGCTGCAATTCATATACCGCCTGTCTGTAGGTATCCTGTTGCATCATTACGCTTCCCCCTTTAACCGGCGCCATTTTCGTTGATGGTATATCCTGGGAACTGTCCAAACCGAGTGACCATCCCATCCTGCAGCGAGGAATACACAGAGGTGATCCGATCCCAGGTATTTTTCCCCACAATCCCGTCAGGGGTCAGGCCATACTCCTGCTGGAAACGGATGACCGCATTGTAGGTTTGATCTCCAAAGTAGGAAGTAACCGGTATGGCTGGGATATCCGCATCGTATCTGGCGATCACGGTCAAATATTCCTGTAGCAGGCCTACCCGCTCTCCGCGGCTGCCACGGCGCAGCAGCACCCCGTCAAAATCAACTGGCTCTGCAAGGTCAAACAACGGCACCGCCGCTCCCACCCCTTTCACCAGACGATAAAGCTGGTTCCAGGTATTGCGCCCAACAATACCGTCCTGTACCAATCCGTACTGCCGCTGGAACGCCGTAACTGCATCCTTGGTTTTCTGTCCAAACACTCCGTCAATGGCCACCGGAGGAACGGCGCTGACAAAACGTGAGGCAACCGACAGATAATATTGCAACACCTTTACCCCGTCCCCTGTATCTCCCATCCGCAGCACGCTGGGAAACTGCTTGGAGACCTCCGAAAGGCTCAAGCCCTCGGAATTGAGCTCCGACAAACGCTTGACGTTGTTATAGATAAAAGCGATTTTGTACCAGGTATTTTTTCCTACCAGCCCGTCAGGGGTCAAGTTGAAAATTTTTTGGAACGCGATGACCGCCTGTTCCGTCGCCAGGTCAAAACGGCTGTTGATGGTAGGGATTTTGGGAATCGCGGGATAATTGCGGCTGATGCGGTTGAGTCGGATCTGTAAAAATTTTACACTCTCCTCCACCAGCCCGAATTGCAACACATAGCCGGGATAGGATTCGATCACCGCCTGTACCGGCGCGTTGCGCACAATATCAATATCCTCCCCATAATAGTACTGTACAATCTCATAGGGCGTCATTCCCTGATTGGCAAGGGTAACCGTCCCCCATTGAGAGAGCCCGGGACAGGTAACGGTGGTGCCGTTACAAAACTGGGCGAACAACGGCTCTACATTTCCCTGGCGGCGCAGATAATCGTTGAAAATCTGATCTACAATGGTATTGATGGATTCGAAGATATCTCTGCCGGCAATGAATTTCTGGTCATACTGAGTGGAAGCGGTGATGTCAAACGGATATCCCTGACTGCGATACCACTCGGTATAGATCCGGTTCAAGGCGAAGGAAATCTGCGCGTAGATGTTGGCGCGCAGGGCGTTTGCCGGCCAGGTAGGGTAGATCTCGCTGGAAGCTACGTTTTTAATGTAGTCAGGAAACGAGACGGTCACATTGGAAGCATTTTCTCTTGGCGCTCCCAGATGCACCGTGATAAATTCCGGAATATATACACTATCAAGCATGGCTGCACCTCCTTTCAGCCGTCACGCAAGAGCCCCGCCAGCCCCCAACGAACTGGGCGGCGGAACCATCGCCTGCATCTGCGGAACCAACTCCACCGGCAGCACCGATAACATCCCCCCCAAATACGGCTACATTGTCATTCCTTTTGGGAAGATACCCTTCAGCAAATACCGTTATCTGATAACTGACAAAAGGAAGGATGTTCCCGGGTTGCTGTGTTAAATTGCGATCCGGCGCCGCCACTGTCAATATAGGAGTTTTTCCACTCTCATCTGTGAGCATCACCTGTATCAGTTCCTCTCCTCCCTCAGAGTTTTGGCGAGAGATCAGTACTGCGGCACGGTCAATGGGCACCGCTTGTTGGGCGGCAAACACCATCACCTGTATGGTTGCTGTGTCGTTGAGCGGAGGTGTTTCCCCATCGGGCGAGGCAAGCTCTTCAATTTCCTCCGGCTGCATCTCATCCCCCTGAGCATCGTAATCGTCGGTGTCGGAGGAAACCGGCGTCAGCTGTTTTTGATAATCCCCCAATGGGTTTTCGGGCGTTGGCGGTACTGAGACATCGCTATCCAAAACAGATACATTGGAAAGTTCCGCCTGCGGAACAGTCCTATTTTCCTGAACCTCAGAATGGTCCTCTGTGCTCTGGGGCTGCGCAAACGGTTCTCTTTGCTCTTGCGGTGTCTGGCCGGGTTGCTGGCTGGAAGATGGGGCGGAAAAATCGCTGACCGTACCGTCGGGAGGCATCGACATCTCCCGCCCCAGCATAGCGTCCACACTGCGCCGGATGGCCAGCAGCTCCTGAGCGTACCGCTGGCGCATCGCCTCAAATTCTTCCTGGGTAATCCTATTTTGCCGTGGCGGCGCGCCTGTCTGATCGTGTTGTTCCATATCTGCTCTCGCCTTTCTAAATAAAATCGGAATCGATTTATTGTATGGCGGCGTCAAGACAAATATGATGCCAAAGGGATTCGTTTTGAGCAAGAGAAGGATTTTCCCCTTTCTCCGAACAGCACTGGCAGACAAAAACAAAACCGGACCACCCAAAACGACGGGCTGCCCGGTTTGATATCTTTCTATTCTAATTTCTTACCAGATTGGTATCGCAAAAGGCCGCTATTTTTCGGTCCTCTCCATCCCACAGGGATAGGCGCTCTGGGCGGCCTGCTGCTCCAGCACCGTCATGCGGTAAAAGCCGTATCCGCCGGAAAAGTTGTAGCAGTCAAACCCATTCTGGGCCAGAATCCGGCAGGCGATATAGCTGCGCAGTCCGCTCTGGCACATGACATACACCGGCTTCCCTGGGGCAATCTCGCCCATCCGCTCCCGCAGATCGTCCACCGGGAGGTTGACAAAGCCTTCCACATGGCCCCGCCGGTACTCTCCAGGGGTGCGGGCGTCCAGCAGCGTGACGCTGCCGTCCCGGGGAAGGGATGCCACCTGGTCATAGTGGAACTGCTTGACAATCCCCTTTTGCAGGTTTTCAATCATGAATCCCGCCATATTCACCGGGTCCTTGGCCGAGGAATAGGGAGGGGCATAGGCCAGATCCAGATCCTTCAGGGCGTCGGCGGAAAGCCCCGCGTGGATGGCGGTGGCCAGCACATCAATGCGTTTGTCCACCCCTTCGCTGCCCACGATCTGGGCGCCCAGCAGTTTGAGGGTACCCTTCTCAAAAACCACCTTCATGGTCATGGTTTTGGCTCCCGGATAATAGGAGGCGTGGGAGTTGGGGGAAAGCACCACCTTGTCGCAGTCGATCCCCGCCAGTTTGGCGGCGGTTTCGTTGATGCCGGTGGTGGCAACGGTGGTATCAAAGAGCTTGATGACCGAGGAGCCCTGGGAACCCAGATACCGGCTGTCCCCGCCGCAGATGTTATCCGCCACAATCCGGCCCTGTTTGTTGGCGGGCCCCGCCAGGGAGATCAGCGCCTTTTGTCCGGTGACCGCGTGCTTAACCTCCACAGCATCCCCCACCGCGTAGATATCAGCAGCGGAGGTCTCCATACGGTCGTTGACCACAATGCTGCCCTTGATGCCCAGTTCCAGCCCGGCCTCCCGCGCCAGATGGGTATCCGGCGTCACGCCGATGGCAAGCAGCACCATATCCGAGTGCAGCGGCTCCTCCCCTTCCAGCAGCGTGAGAATCTCATTCCCCTGTTTGGTAAAACCGGAAACGGTGCTTCCCAGGCGGAGATTCACCCCATGGCTGCGCATCTGCCGGTGGACAAAGTTGGCCATATCCGGATCCAGAGGGGAAAGCAGATGTTTGGGCCGCTGGACAATGGTCACCGCAACCCCCATCTCCACCAGATTTTCCGCCACCTCCAGGCTGATGAAACCGCCTCCGGCCAACACAGCGGATTTGGGCTTATGCTCCAGCACAAAGCGCCGGATGCGCAGGGTATCCTCCACTGTGCGCAGGGTAAAGACCCGCTCCAGCTCTACCCCCTCCAGCTTAGGACGGGTGGGCTTTGCACCGGGGGAGAGGATCAGTTTGTCGTAGCTCTCCTCAAAGGTTTCTCCGCTCTCCAGATTCTGCACCGTCACCGTCTTGCTCTGGGGATGGATGGCTGTCACCTCGTGGCGCACCCGCACATCGATGCGGAAACGGCTCCAAAAGCTCTCCGGGGTTTGCAGCGTCAGTTCCTCCTCATCGGCGATCACCCCGCCGATATAGTAAGGCAATCCGCAGTTGGCATAGGATACATATCCAGAACGCTCAAATACCACAATCTGGGCCGATTCCTCCAGACGACGGATTCTGGCGGCAGCGGTGGCGCCGCCTGCCACGCCTCCTACAATCACAACTTTCATCGTTCCTGTCACCTCTCGACCTTTCCGCGGTAACCGCTGATACCGCCAATATTGTTAATTTCAGTATATCCCATCTGCCGCAGCATCGCAACCGCCTGACGGCTGCGCGCGCCGCTTTGGCAATACACAAACAGGGGTGTCTGCCGGTTTTCCGTCACACTGCTGATGGCGCTGAGCTTTTGCAGCGGCAGATTGACGCTGTGGGGCAGATGCCCCTGGGAAAACTCCTCCGGCGTTCTCACGTCCAGCAAAATGGCGCCTACGGTATTGCGATATTGTAAAAATCCTTTATTGATATCCTCAGCCCGAAACAGATCCCAAAATCCCATCGCTTCTTTTCACATCCTTTTGATTCTTCTCAGTGGTTTTTGATTTTACAGATAGACTGGGTCATGGTTCCCATGGGACAGAAGGTACACCAGCTGCGGGGACGGTAGAGAACCATCACAATCAGTCCGATGAGCAGCGAGGTCAGCATCAGGCTGTAAAAACCGAAGCTGAACTGGGCAATCCAGGGAGAAACGGTGCCGGCAGTATAGGTCCATCCCCAGGGAATGCGAAAGGTCCAAAACAGTTTGATCGCTTCCCGCAGACTCTCGGCTCCGACGGCAACCAGATAGGTCTGAAACACCATGTTGCCGAACATGACCAGGAAAAACACCAAAAACCCATACCGGAACCATTTGGCGGAAAACCATCGAGGGCTGGGCTTGTTGCGGGAACATTTCAGCTCCCCGCCCAGTTTCTGAAACAGCTGTCCTCTCCCACAGAGATGGTTGCAGAAAAACTTGTTTCCTCCGAAGGCAGCAAAGGCCAGCGGTAACAGGAAATCGATCATCCCCAGCCAAGCAAATAGAATATTGAAAAAACCCAGGGCAAAATACACGATGGACCAGATCCAAAGATAATCATACCAGCGTTTCCTTCTCATACCGGAGCCTCCGTTCTCTCCTGAAGCCGGATACATCCGGCTGGACAGGTCTGCCCACATTTTCCGCACCCCACACAAAGGGACAGATCTACCCGGGCATAACAGCCCTTATATACCCCGATCGCCTTGCGGGGACAGACATTTTCACAGGCGCCACAGGCCACACAGCGTCCCTGCTCCACCACGGCAATACGTTTGGATGCCATAACGATACCATCCTCTCTCCCTTTCAGGGACGTTTACTGGGCTCTTAGTTCACCGGCAATCAGTGCGTCCAGATATTCCCGCAGCGTCTGTTCCTCCATGGCGCCGATGTATCCGCCGATCAGACCGCCATCCTGCTGAACAAAGAGGGTTGCAGGGATGGAGTAAACGCCGTAGGTTCCGGCAGCATCCTGTTGGGTGTCAAAATATACCGGGAACGTATATCCCCCTTCCGACACAAACGCCTTGACCCCCTCCACCGTCTCCCGGGTTCCGTCGGTCATATTCACCATCAGGAAATGCACCTCATCCTTATAATCCTGATACACCGCGTCAAACGCGGGCAGTTCCGACTTGCACGGTCCGCACCAGGTGGCCCAGAAATTGACCACCACCGGTTTGTCAAAGTAATCCGACAGGGAAACCTCCTCCCCGTCCAGATCCAGTACCGTAAAGTCCGGCGCCTCCATCACATCGGTCTCGGTCCCAGAACCCTCTGGGGCCTCACTCTGCCCGGAAGCCGCTTGCTGCGGAGTATAGCGGGCGGTAAGCCGGGGATATAACAGCGCCGCCAGCCCCAGCACCGCCACAAAGCCCAACAATACAAAGAGCAATTTTTTGTTTTTCATCTTTCCACCTCACGAAAACAGCGACAGCAGTGCCCCCAGCCATCCGGTAGCCATCAAAACGCCCACCAGAATCAAAAACACGCCGCAAACGGTATTGATCACCCGATAATGCTTTTTGATCCACGCAAACCCGGTATTCAGCTGATCGATCAGCACGGCGGAAAACAGGAAGGGAACCCCCAGCCCCACCGAATAGGTCAGCAGCAGCACCCCGCCTCTAAGAGCCGTGCCGCTGGTGGAAGCCAGCATCAGTGCCGATCCCAAAAACGCACCCACGCAGGGGGTTAAACTCACCGAATAGATCATCCCAAACAAAAAAGCGGAGAAAGCATTCTGCACCTTTTGACCGCCTTGCATTCCCCGAAAAAAGGGAAGGCGGATCACCTCCAGATAGCTCAGGCCAAACAAAATAACCACAATCCCGCAAACCCAGTTGACGACGGTCTGATGCCGGCCTAAAAAGGAACCCAGCGTCCCGGCGAAAAGTCCCAACGCCGTAAAAACCACCGTAAATCCCAACACAAACGCCGATGCCCGCAGCAGCGTATGGTGCTTTTTCCCGGTATTTCCGGCAAAATAGGAGATATACAGCGGCAGCATGGGAAGCATACAGGGGGAAATGAAGGAGATAACCCCTTCCAGAAAGGTGATGATATACTGCATTTTCGTCCTCCCAATATTGATTCTATTCCTATTGTATCTTTAAAAACACCGCTTTACCGTGACTATGTCACATTTGACTTTGACCGCTAGAGAACGGTCCCCCCCCTCTCCTTTCCCACCGAAATACTGTGGGCAACAAAAAAGGAGCAAAATCCACATATGGACTTTGCTCCCCTGATTTTGGGAAATTCCACCGCCGATGCGGCAATGCTCGGAATGGGAAAACGCCAAATCTATTCGGCGGAAGTTTGCTGCTGTGCCCGCTGTTTGCCGGCCTTGATGACCTTTAGACGGGAGAATTCCTCCCGTTCCTTCTCCTCCAACGCCTCGCTGATGAAGGTAACGGTATGTTCAAAGTTGGGAATAATGATATTCTTTAAGGCATTGGCCCGGCGCTGAGTCTTGCGGATGGCGTTGGCCAGACGGTAGACACTGTTCTCCACCTCCGCCAGCGTTACGGTCAGCTGTTTTACTCTGGCGAAACAAAAATATGCATCGTCCAACCGGGAGTTGGTCCCGTAAAGGCTGTAATACAGCCGCATCGGCTGCTCTTCCAGCTTTACCTCAGGGATCTCCACCCCCATAACGCTGCGGTAGTTGAGGGTGATTCCATCCTCCACCGGCACCGCGCTGGCCAGCTCCTCAATCACGCCCAACGAGACGTTGGCGGTCTGAAGGGCCTGATACGCCTGGGCAAAGGTTTTGTCAATCTCCTCCCGAAGCGCTTTCACCTTATCGATCAGCAGCATCATCTCACGAATCAGGATGTTGCGTTTGCGATCCATCAGCTCATAACCCATCTTGGAAAAGCCCAATGACTTTTTGGCCGCCATCAGGTTTCCTTTGGTCGGAAATATCTGCTGTGCCATCCATGTTCGCTCCTTTGCTACTTATTTTATTCCGCTTCCCGGAAGCTCTCAGCCGCATTTCCCACATAATGCTGTTTCAAAATCGCATTATCCACCCGGTCCAATTCCTCCATGGGCAGCAGCGACAACAGCCGCCAACCGAGATCCAGCGTCTGCTCGATGGTGCGGTTTTCATTGACGCCCTGGGATACAAAAAACTTTTCAAACATCCGGCCGAATTCCATATACATCCGGTCAACTTTGGAAAGCTCCTCCTCGCCGATAACTGAGGCCAGCGCCCGGGCATCCTGTACCTTGGCATAGGATGCAAACAACTGGTTGGTGACGGCGGAATGATCCTCACGGGTGTACCCTGCGCCGACGCCATCCTTCATCAGACGGGAAAGGGACGGCAGCACCCCGATGGGCGGATAACATCCGCTCTGCTCCAAACTGCGGTCCAGAACAATCTGTCCCTCGGTGATATAACCGGTCAGGTCGGGAACGGGATGGGTGATATCGTCGTTGGGCATGGTCAGGATCGGGATCTGGGTCACCGAACCTTTACGGCCCTTGACAATTCCGGCCCGCTCGTAAAGGGAGGCCAGATCGGAATACAGATAGCCGGGATATCCTTTTCTTCCGGGAATCTCTCCTTTGGAAGAGCTGAACTCACGCAGCGCCTCGCAGTAGGAGGTGATATCGGTGAGGATAACCAGCACGTGCATATCGTGCTCAAAAGCCAGATATTCGGCGGCAGTCAGAGCGCATTTGGGGGTAAGGATACGCTCGATGATGGGGTCATTGGAGAGGTTGAGGAACATAACCACCCGGGACATAACACCCGACTGCTCAAAGGAGCGGCGGAAATATTCTGCCACATCGTTGGTAACGCCCATAGCGGCAAAGATCACGCAGAATTTTGCATCCTCCTCGCCGGTAATCTGGGCCTGACGCACAATCTGTACCGCCAGCTTATTGTGGGACATACCGGAACCGGAGAAGATGGGCAGCTTTTGGCCGCGAATCAGGGTGGTCATACAGTCGATGGTAGAAATTCCGGTATTGATATAGTTTCTGGGATAGGTACGGGATACCGGGTTGAGGGGACGGCCGTTGACATCGCCATATCTTTCCGCGTACACATCCCCCAATCCGTCGATGGGTGTGCCGGAACCGCTGAACACCCGTCCCAACAGCTCGGTGGAGAGGGGAATCTGCATCGGATGCCCCAGAAAACGGGTGCGGGTGTTGTGTAAGGAGATGCCTGTGGTACCTTCAAAGACCTGTACAATGGCCTTTTCTCCTTCAATCTGCACTACACGGCCAAACCGGCTGGAACCGTCGTCCAGGACGATCTCCACCATTTCCTCATAGGAAACCTCCGGCACATGGTCCAGCGCAATCAGGGGGCCATTGATTTCGCTCAGTCCTGTAAACTGGATATTTGACATTTGATCTCGGCCTCCTTTTAGCGCGCCAGCTTGGACAGCTTTTCATCAATCTCGGTAAAGTAATGATCAAAAAGCTCCATATGATCGTTGGGAACTTCATATTTCATCTTGACGATGGTATCAAACAAACCGGTCTCACTGATGAAGGTAACCGGTACGCCGCTGTTGACCAGCGGCAGCGCCTTCTTATACAGATACAGGATAACCTCCATCATCCGGAACTGCTTGGGCATGGGAACGTAGGTATCGTCCTTGTGGAAAGCGTTCTGCTGCAAAAATCCGACACGGATCAGCTTTGCAACCTCCAGCACCAGCTTCTGATAATCGGGCAGCACATCGGCGCCGATGAGCTTTACAATCTCCATCAGCTGGCTTTCCTCACCCAGCAGCGCGGTGATCTGCCGCCGGTATTCGATAAACTGGGGATTTACCTCCCGGTCGTACCAATCCGCCAGGTCGTCCAGATACTCGCTGTAGCTCAGGTTCCAGTTGATGGCGGCATAGTGACGGGCGTAGGCCAGGTTTTTATCCAGCGCCCAGAAGCAGCGGACAAAACGCTTGGTGTTCTGGGTCACCGGTTCGGAAAAGTCGGCGCCCTGGGGGGATACGGCTCCAATGATGGAAACAGAACCCTCCTTGTCGCACTTGGTCAGCATATAGCCGGCCCGCTCGTAAAACTGAGAGATACGGGAGGGCAGATAGGCGGGGAAACCTTCCTCAGCGGGCATCTCTTCCAGTCGTCCGGAAATCTCCCGCAGCGCCTCCGCCCAACGGGAGGTGGAATCGGCCATAACCGCCACATGGTATCCCATATCCCGGTAGTATTCTGCCAGCGTCACGCCGGTGTAGATGGAAGCCTCACGGGCTGCCACCGGCATATTGGAGGTGTTGGCAATCAGTACGGTACGATCGGTCAGAGGTTTCTGGGTGCGGGGGTCGATCAGCTCGGAGAATTCCTCCAGCACCTGGGTCATCTCGTTGCCACGTTCGCCGCAGCCTACATATACAATGATATCCGCATCACACCATTTGGCAATCTGATGCTGGGTCATGGTTTTTCCGGTACCGAAACCGCCCGGCACCGCAGCGGTGCCTCCCTTGGCGATGGGGAAAAGGGTATCGATGACCCGCTGACCGGTGATCAGCGGACGGGAGATGGGCAGACGGCGCTGTACCGGACGGGGCTGACGGATGGGCCAGCGCTGGCACAAGGTCAGCGAATGTTCCACGCCCTTTTTATCGGTAAGTTTTGCCACCACATCGTTGACGGTATATTCCCCGTCGGGAGCGGTCCAGCTGATGGTGCCGGAGAGATCCGGAGGCACCATGCAGCGGTGTTCCACCACCGGCGTCTCAGGACAGGTGGCATAGATCTGTCCGCCTGTAACGGTATCCCCTGCCTTCACCTTGAGGGTTACCTGCCATTTCTGATTGGGGTCCAGCGAAGGCACGTTGCTGCCCTCGGCAATGAAATGCCCGGAGATGGCGGCGATATCCTTCAGCGGCCGCTCGATGCCGTCAAAAATGTTGCGGATGATTCCCGGGCCCAGCGTAGCGCACAGCGGCATTCCGGTGGGTTCCACCGGTTCCCCGGGACGCAGCCCGGTGGTCTCCTCATAGACCTGTATGGTGGTAGCCTTTGTGGTGATGGAGATTACCTCGCCAATCAGGTGCTTTTCTCCCACATATACCATTTCCATCATCGTAAAATCCGCGGTATCCTTTACGGTAACCACCGGACCATTGATGGAATAGATTACATTTTGATTCAATTTATTTTCACCCCTACAATCCTTTGCAAACCTTTGACCAATTACAAACGGATTTCTCTCCGGTGGTCAAAGGCCGGAAAAGCTCCGGGTTTAAAAGGAAGCTTCCACCAAAAATCCGGAATTTCCGTAAAACCATTCCTTCTGCTGCTCCAATTTTTGGTCCAGCGTCCGATCCAGTGCAATCCCTTTTTCCCGGCTTTCCGCAATAAAGCCGCCCAGCTCGATGGTCTCATCCGCTTTCACACAGCAGGGAAATCCAAAAGCTTTCTGAATCTCCTCTTTGCGCTGCAAATCCCGGGCGCTTACCCGAAGCAGCGTCTCTTTGTTCTTGTCAAAAAGGCCGGAAGCGGCAGCATTCTGCAGGGAATTTTCCAGATATTTTCCATATTCTTTTCCGGCGGAAAACGCTTCCAACCGGCTCTTAACTTCATCAAAAACAGCCTGGGCATAGTTATCCCGCTGCCGGATCAGTTGTTTGCGCAGCTCTCCACTCTTTTGAGACAGAGCGGAAACTGCCTGTACGCTGATATTCCCTCTCTGGGACTGAATCACCTGATAGGCGTCCTGCAACGCCTGGTCTTTCACCTTTTCCAGCTGTGCCGCACGTTTGTGCTCCAATTCCAACTGTATCGCTTGTTTTTCGGCTTGCGCCTTTTCCAACATCAGCTGGCGCAGGACAGCCAGCTTATCCGCATTATAGACAGGCATTCTTTTATGCCATCCTTTCCCGCTTAAAATTTAATTCCAATCGCTTCGCTGACATACCGCTCAATGGAATCTCCCACATTGCCGTAACCATGACGGTCCGGTACCTCCACAATCAGAGGGCGGCGGTAGTTGAGCTTGATGTCGTATACCTTGCCGGCACAGATGTCGATCAGCTTCTGGGTCATGAGCACCACGCCGATCTCGGGATCGGCCACGGCCTTGTCCAGAGCCTCGGACACCTCCTCAGGGGTATGTACCACAACCCCTTCCATCCCTGCCAGCCGCATTCCCATCTGGGTATCACGGTTGTCGCTGATCACAAAAAATTTCATTTGCTTTTCCTCATTCACAGCCGGGCGCGCCACAGCGCCCGGCAACCAGACATATTCTGCCGCTTATGATCCTTAGATCTTGTTGAGGATCAGGATAGAGATCAGCAGGCCGTACAGTGCGACACCTTCGCCCAGAGCCACAAAGATCAGGGATTTACCGAAGTTCTTGGCATCCTCGGAGAAAGCGCCGATGGCGGCAGGAGCAGCGGCGGCAACAGCGATACCGGCGCCGATGGCGGACATACCGGTTACCAGCGCAGCGGCGATATAACCCAGGCCAGCGCTGGAAGCAGAGGCAGCGGTCTCAGCAGCATCGGCAGCACTGACAAAACCGCCCAGAGGCAGAACCACAGCCAGCAGGCAGATTCCGAAAAAGGCGCAGAGATTGAAGATCATCGCGTGTTTGGCCTTCTTACCGGTGGTAACGCCGGTGTAAACCGGGACCAGGGGAGCCATCAGCAGTACTACAGCGGCCAGGGGCAGCAAAAACATCATCATCGTATTCATTTGTTATTCCTCCATAAACGTTATATAAATAGGAAAGCTATCATTTTGTCAAACACAGCAGCTTTTCAGTCACTGTGCAGCACGCTGAGAAACAGGGACAAAGGGCTTTCCGCCGCCCTCATAGAAACGGCTGAAGATCTCATAGAATTCCAGACGAAGCACCTGAATTCCTACAATCAATCCCTCCATGCACATTACAAAGATGTTGCCGATGACCACAATCACAGGGCTTGCGCCGGCGGAAAACATCTCCGAAAGGGTAAAGACCACCGCCATCATTCCGGCATGGCTGAGCACAAAACCACCCACACGCAGGAAAGACATGGTATTGGTGATAAAGCTCAGCACCACCTCAAACAGCTCAAAGAAGTTCTCGATGATATATCCGCCGATACCGGCTTCCGGCTTGATGTCCTTTGCGCCGGAGAGCTTCTTTTCAATGATTTCCTTGAGGAAGATCGCCAGCAGCGGCACCACCGCAAACAACAGGATACATACCGGGTGAAGCAGATTGATATCCAGCACCAGCATTCCCACCGCCGCAGCCAGGACATAGAGATAAAACACCAGTCCGGCAACGCCGTTTTGGGAAAAGACCGCCCGTCCCAGATCCCGCTGTTTGAGTCCAATGCAGATGTTCATCAGGATACACACCGCGATCAGTACAGCGCCCATCCCCACGGCGGCCAGCAAAATCACCGTAGTGGTGGAATTGGCCATCACCTCTACCGGTTTTTCGGCAAATCCCAACATCCGGTAGAAACCATCCAGCAGATGTTCAAAGCCGAACACCGATCCATAGACAAAGCCGAAGGCAGCGGAAAAGATTCCGATCCGTTCCATTACCCGTCCAAGGGCCATCTTTTTATACTTCCAAAGCAGGAAGCCTACCAGCGAGATCACCAAACCTTGCCCCACGTCGCCGAACATCATACCAAACAAAAACGAATAGGTGAACGCCACAAAGGGGGTGGGGTCGATGTCGTTGTAGGTAGGGATTCCAAACATCTCCACAAACATCTCAAAGGGTTTTGCAAACCAGTTGTTTTTCAGCTTGGTCGGCACCGTCAAACGCTTATCGCTGTCTGCCGGACGCTCCAGCACCTTTGCGGTAGGAATCTCCTCGATCTCCTTGGTAAAGGCGTCCATATCGTCGGCTGGCACAAACCCAACAATGTAAAACAAACCGTTGAGCGCATAGACGTACCGGCGCATCTCATAGGTATCCTGCAAAAAGCTGAGCTGACCATAAACATGGAAAAACTGTTCCCGATTGTCCTCCAGCAGCATCTTCAGCTTTTTCTGCACAACCTCCAGATTATGTTTCTCCTCCTCCAGCTTATCCAAGAAATATTTTCTGGCCTCACCGGGCATTCCGTGAATCTCACTGGAAACGTGCATCGGCTCAAAAAACAGGGAGGAAAAGATATCGTCAATCTCCGGGGCCGCCGCTTCCACCGTAAAATAAGCGCCCCAATGATACTGACCGTCAAAATCAAAGGAGACAAACACAAATGGTTTGTCCGAATAATAACTGAGTTTGGCCAAACTGTCCGCAGAGAGCCTGCCCATCCGCATCTTCAAATACTGAAGCCGCAGCAGCTCATCTACATCCACATCCAGCCCTTCAATATGCCCCAGCTGCACCAGAACATTCTGATGCTGTTCCACCGCAGCGCTCAGCCCTCGTTCCTGTTCCCTCAACCGGGACAGCGCCTGCTGCAAACGATCCAGGAACTGTTTCATCTCCTGTTGACCGGCAATTTTTTCGGTGCCCGAGACATTGGGCTGCCGCTCAAGAGAATATCCCATAGCCAATCCCACATCGGTGGCCTGGGACAGCAGCGCAGCATAGGGGTTTTCTCCCCCAACCCGGACAAAGCCGTTTTCATTTCCTGCAACAAAAGGTGCCTGCTCCTGATGGAAATGCTCCTGACGAGACAGTTTGAGTAAAACTTGATCCAATTGCTCCATGCTTCCAGTTAAGTTTACCAGCGACATTTTTGCAATCGACAAGTGTATCACCACCTTATTTCAAATTCATCCTTTATAGAATCAGCAGTTTTTCGATCTCTTCCGGTGCAATCTGATACCGGATGCCTTCTATCACATTGGTGATATTCTGCTGCTCCAGCTGAGAGAGCACCAGGAAGGCGGCAAAGCCGGTGGGCGCATCGGTGGCAAAGGTCATAAAACGCTTGCTCAAATGATAATGGATGGCCTGGGCGGTATATTCAATAAAAGTATAATCTCCATCCAGATATTTGGAGTACCGGGATTTGGAGAGCAGCGTCATCGCCCCCTCCACCGTCGGCGCTTCAATCATCTGTTGCCACAACTTGGATTCCACCCGATTGTGGCTGGGAATCAACTGTGCCTGTATCTCCTGTGGCGTATATCCGCCAAACCGTTTCATGCGGTAGATGGTTGTCACATTCATCAGTTCCATCTGGGTGGAATAGATGGCGTTTAGGTTTTTGCGGGTCGCTCCATGAAACCGCTGCTGAACAATGGAAAAACGTAGATCGTAAAGCATCACGCCCAACGCCTTTTCACAGCGCAGCAGATCCGGCTTTTCGCCTTTGGGCGGGGTCAAGGGCTTTAATACCCGGTAATACGGCGTATGTTCCAGAACCTTGAGAACCTGAGAAAAATCCTCAGCCCGCATCAGCTCCAGCGAATTAAAACAGAGGTACTTGGAGAGATAGGAGGGAAACCCGGAGATATCCTCCTGCCGGATTCCGGTATAAAAATAACCCAACCGCTCGTTGATCAGCCTTACCTCCACATAATGCAGAAGATCCTCATAAAAAGAGTTCCCGCTTTTACAAAAGCGCAAGATTCGCTGATACTGCTGGAACAATTCCATATGGATCATATGCTCCAGCTGTCCGCGGTGAACCTGGCTTTCCTGAGTCTGAGCCAGCACATCCCGGTAATGGGTTTGGTTTTTCAGATAAGCGGCTACATCCCCCACCGTCTGTTTGTGCAGCAGCTCGGTATAATCCTGAGGCGTCAGCCGATTTCCGTACATCGCGCGGATTTTGGTCAAAATTGCGGTATCCGAAAAGTTTGACAGCATTTTCATCTTCACCTCCCAACAAAAAAATCGGATCCGGCCTTAGGATCATTCCTGGGCAACGCAGCGCTCAAACAGCTGCTGACACCAATTTTCCCGATTGTTTTCATAGGTTTCCTTCAGTTTATCCACCGCAAGCTGGTACGATTGCTCCAGCTGTGCAATCTCCTCCTCATGGTCGCTCTGCACACTCTCCTGAATGCGGGCAACCCGATCCTTGGCGCGGCTGAGGAAATCATCGTAAAGGCGTTTTGCCTCCTCAGGCAATTCTTTTTCCGATTTTTCCTTCGCTTGCAGCGCTTCCTCGATGATCGCCCTTGCCTGACGATCATAGGAAATCAGTTCATTGATAATCGTATCCATGCAGATCTCATTCCTTTTTTCACATTGGCAACAAGGCCGGGGCATTTTTCTTCCCCGGAACTTTTCATATATTCCCTGATAGAAACCGCAATTTGGGAACAGTGAGGTTTCACATATAATAATATACCCTTCCATTTTCATACGCAATGGACAATCCGTCTAATTTTACGATTTCCTGAACAGATTTCTATCCAATTCATACAATTCTTTATCAGAATACATATCAGTAAAAGCATTTGTTTTATCTTTTATAATTCCCAATAGGAATATATAACCTGTAAAATTCTGTAAAAACCATCAAAACGCTCCCGGTGCTTCTGTTGCATCCGGTTTCAAATTCTATTATAATGAAGGTAACAAACGGCATACTGCCAGAAAAGGGGTCAGCAATATGATGAAAGTGCGTCTGGGCCGTACCGGCCTGATGGTTACCAAAACCTCCTTTGGTGCCCTACCCATTCAGCGCATCTCCTTCGACGAAGCCCGGGATATCCTGCGCAAAGCTTATGAAAACGGCATCAATTACTATGATACCGCCAGAAGCTATACCGACAGCGAGGAGAAATTGGGTTACGCCTTTTCCGATGTGCGAAAAGACATTATAATCTCCACCAAAACCCCTGGAAAAACCAAGGAACAGGTGCTCGCCGACATCCAAACCAGTCTCAAAATGCTCAAAACCGACTATGTGGATATCCTGCAGCTACACAATCCCTCCCAGCAGGATCTGGGCGACCTGGACAACCCCGACGGTATCTATGCCGGGTTGGTGGAAGCGCAAAAGAGGGGATACACCCGTTTTATCGGTATCACCAATCACCGTCTTCAGGTGGCCATGGACTCCGCCCTTTCCGGAAAATACGACACCGTTCAGTTTCCCTTCAACTACCTGTCCTCCGATAAGGACGTCAAACTGGTGGAAACCTGCAAAGAGCAGGACGTGGGCTTTATCGCCATGAAAGCCCTCTCCGGAGGACTGATCACCGACGCCCGCCTTACCTTCCTGCATATGCGCCAGTATGAAAACGCCGTACCGATCTACGGCATTCAGCGTATGAGCGAATTGGACCAGTTCCTGGAGCTGGAAAAATGCCCACCGGTGCTGGACGGCGAGATGAAAGCCGCCATCGCCCGGGACCGGGTGCAGCTGGCCGGCAATTTCTGCCGTTCCTGCGGGTACTGTATGCCCTGCCCCATGGGCATCACCATTCCGGAAGCGGCCCGTATGGAGTTTCTGCTGCGCCGTTCCCCCTATCGCCGTTTTCTCACCAAGGAGTGGCAGGAAAAGATGGAGAAGGTCACCAGCTGTATCAACTGCGGACACTGCAAGAGCAAATGTCCCTATGAGCTGGATACTCCCGCGCTGCTGCGCCACAATCTGGAAGATTACCGCAAGTTCCTGGCCGAACACGCCGACGAAATCCCACAGGAATGATTTTTGGTACCGTCAGGGGGCTGACCAACGGTCAGCCCCCTTGTGCGTGAAAGGCGCCAGGTCAAAGCCAAAGGAGTCAATATGAAATTTCTGCATACCGCCGATTGGCATCTCGGCAGAACCATCAGCGAATATTCTCTGCTCAGTGACCAGCGCCACCGTCTCTCCCAGCTGGCCGAGTGCGCACAGCAGGAAAAGGTGGACGCCATCGTGATTGCCGGGGATCTCTATGACCGCTCCGTTCCCTCCGCCCAAGCAGTTTCGCTGTTGGATGAAACCCTTTACCACCTCACCCAAACCCTCGGCATCCCCGTACTGGCCATCGCCGGAAACCATGACAGTCCCCAGCGCCTTGCCTTTGGCAGCCGGATGTTCTGCGAAAGCGGGTTATATATCTGCGGGGAAGCCTCCCCAGAGCTCTATCGGGTGACCCTCACCGATCAGTTGGGGCCGGTGGATTTTTATCTGCTGCCCTATTTTACCTGTGAACAGCTGCGCAGCTGGTTTCCGCAGCAGACCATCCGCTCCTGCAACGATGCCTTCCAAGTGCTGATGCAGCATAACCTTGACCGCATCGATCCCAGGCGCCGAAATGTGCTGGTAGCCCACGGGTTTTACCGCGCTGTCGGTCAACAGGCCGCCGCCCAGGAAGCAATCTTTTCCGAGTCGGAAATCTCCATTGGGGGCAGCGATCTCATCGATCTCAAGAGCGCCGATATCTTTGATTACATCGCGCTGGGACATCTTCATGCCCCCCAACGCGCTGGGGAAAACGCCCGTTATTCCGGTTCATTGCTCAAATATTCGGTGTCGGAGGCAAGGCAGCAGAAAGGATTTTTGCTGGTAGAACTGGCGGAAAAGGGATGCAGCCATTCGTCACTGCTCTCCCCCGCTCCTCTTCGGGATCTGCGCAGCGTCAAAGGAACGCTGGAACAGCTGCTAGAGGCAAACCGTCCTGCTTCCTGTGGCTCTGCTCCCAGCGAGGATTATGTGGCGGTCACCCTCACCGACAAGGGCGCAGTGCTGGAGGCAATGGCTCGGCTGCGGGATGTCTTTCCCAACATTCTGGGCATCCGGTTTGCGGTGCGGGACGAGGAGGAGACGGCTTCCCTTTCCCAGCTGACCCGTCAGCTGCTGGAAAACCACCAGTCTCTCTCCCCGCTGGAACTGTTTGAAGATTTTTATCAGCAAATCCGGCAGCAGCCTCTCACCCCGCAGCGACGGCAGCTGGTGGAACAGATCATTAAAAAACTGGAAAACGACCGGGAAACCGCCGGTCCAAAGGAGGAGGATGCCGGTTGAAGCCAATCGCCCTTTCGATGACCGCCTTTGGTCCCTACGCCGCAACCGAGACCATCGATTTTGCCACTCTGAATCAGGAGGGAATCTTCCTGATCACCGGACCCACCGGTTCGGGAAAAAGCTCCATCTTTGACGCCATTGTCTTTGCCCTGTACGGGGAAACCAGCGGCAGCATCCGGGAAACCAGCAATCTGCGCAGCCAGCACGCTGCGCCGGAGGCCATATGCCAGGTAAGCTATACCTTCTCCCTTCGGGGGGAGACATACCATGTGCGCCGTCAGCCGCGCCAGCTGCGACCCAATCGAAATAAGGACGGCATGACCCAGATCGGCGAGAAGGCGGAGCTGATTTTGCCCAACGGAGAACAAATCACCGGAACCAAGGCGGTGGACGCCCAACTGACAGCGCTGTTGGGACTTCCGTGTATCCAGTTTAAACAGATTGCCATGCTGGCGCAGGGAGAATTTCGCCGCCTGCTGGATGCTCCCAGCACCGAAAAACAGGAAATTTTCCGCAAACTCTTTTCCACCCAATTTTTCGACGCCATCGCCCGGCAGTTGGATGCAAAGGCCAAAGGACTGGAAAATCGCGCCCAACAACAGCGCGCCGCACTGGAAACGCTGTTTTCCTATGCCCAGCTGCCGGATTTTTCCCCACCGTCCGGTGAGAGCGTCACCCAACAGCTGCTGCTCCAGCAGATTGCCAGCGACCAAAATAAGCTTGAAGAACTGCAGCGGCAAAACAGCGTCCTCAGCGCAAAACGAAGCCAGCTGCACCCTGAACAGGCCCGGCAGCTCAACCAGCAGTTTGAGAACCTTGCCGCACAGCAGCAAACCCTTGCGCAGCTGACCAAACAGCGGCAGCAACTCTCTGCGCAGGCAGAACTGTTACAGCAATATCGCGCTCAGGCGCCCCTTCGCAGCTGTGCAGAGAGCCTGAAGCTTGCCCGGGATACAAAGCGGCAGGCACAGGCACAACAGCAGCAGGCCACTCAGACCCTTTCCGGGGCCGCACAGGCTTTGGCGGATTTCCGCTCCACCGCAGATCAGCTTCCGCTCTGGCAGCAGCAGCTGGAGAATACCCGCCGGCAGCTGGAGCAGCAGCTACGCCTCGAGCAGAGCGTCCGTCAGTACCAACAGCTGGAACAGACAAAAGCAGCCACCGAAAAAGCGTTGGGACAGGCGCGGCGGCGGATGGAAACGTCGGCGCTGCTCTCCCGGCGAGCCAAACTGCTCCAGCGGTACCAGCAGACCCAACAGGCCATCTCCGACTGGAACGTCATTGCGGCGCAGCAGAAAAAGACGCTGGAACTGGCCAAACGATATCGGGAGGAAAAAAACCGGTACCTCAGCCTTTACCATCTGTTTTTGGAGGGACAGGCGGCGGTGCTGGCCGGAACCCTACAGCCGGATCTCCCCTGCCCGGTGTGTGGTTCCCGGGAACATCCCGCCCCGGCCAGCACCGGCCAGGAAATCCCCACCCAGCAGCAGGTAGACGCCACACAGCGGCAGATGGAGCAGACGCTGGAACAGGGCCGCAGACAGGCGGAGGAGCTGGCCCGCTCCCTCGCCCGCTTCACCGGCATCTGGGAAACGGTCAGCCAACAACCGCAGCAGCCCATTACCCGGGAGATGCTCAACCGAACTCCTCAGCTTTTGTCCCAGCAGATGGGACAGCTGGAGGATATCCTGCTCTCGGTTCATCTCTCTCTGAACCCACTGGAACAGCAGCTGCTTGCCTTTGGAGAACAAAAAGCTTTGGACGATCCCCGGCAAAGCGATACAGAGCAGGCCGATCAGGCACTGCAGCAGGCCACGGAGGAAAAAAACCGACTGGAAAGCGCGCTGGAAACCCAACAGCAGCAGCTCAAAGCGATCGAGCTGCAACTGGGAGAACACACCGCCTCCTCCGTCTCCCAAGCCATCCGTCAGCTGCGGCAGCAGCAGTCCGATCTGGAACGGCAATGCCGTGAAACCCAGGCCCAGCAGGCCCGTCTGATCCAGCAGCATCAGGGGGCACGGCAGCTGCTGGATATGACCGCCCAGCAGCTGCAAAACGCCAACGACCGTCTGGTTCCTCTGGAGGATTCCTTCCGCCAACTGCTCCTTCAACACGGCTATACAGAGGAAAGCGAATTTTGGGAAAAGCAGCAGCAGTGGTCTGAAGAAAAGATGACACAGCTGGAAAAGCTTCTTGAAGAACTTCACCAGCGTTTCAGCGTGACCCAGGCCACCCACGCCCAGCTGCGCCGACAGCTGGAGGGAAAGGCGCCGGTCCAGCTGGAAGAAATCCTTCGGCAGGCGCAGCAGCTGGACACCCAGCTGGAACAGCTGAGCCAGCAGCAGATTCAGCTTTCCGCCCGCCTTTCCACCAATCAAGCGCTGATGGAAAAAATCTCCGACTGCTGCCAAGAGCTTGCCCGGTTGGATTCCCAATATACCGACATCGGGGAGCTTGCCCGCATCGCCACCGGCAACAATGGGCAAAAGCTCTCGTTCGAGCGGTATGTCCTGGCTTCTTATTTTGAAAATGTCACCAAACTGGCCAATCTCCGTCTGCATCGGATGACAGATGGACGGTACAGCCTACAGCGCCGGGAGGAAAAGGAACGTTATGGTCGTGCTTCCGGATTGGACCTGGAGGTGTTTGACAGTTACACCGGACAGCAGCGGCATATCTCCACCCTGTCCGGCGGAGAGTCGTTTCAGGCCGCCTTGGCTTTGGCGCTGGGGCTGGCGGATGTAGCCGGTATGTTTGCCGGCGGGGTCTGCATTGAGACCATCTTTATCGACGAAGGCTTCGGCTCGCTGGACCCTGTGGCGCTGGAGAGCGCCATCACCGCCCTCACCGCCCTTTCCAGCGACGGCAACGGCCGCACGGTGGGAGTCATCTCCCATGTGGAGGCTTTGCAGGAACGCATTCCCCATCGCATTGTGGTTACCCCATCCCATACCGGCAGCACCCTGAAAGTACTGTAATCACCCAAATATCATCCCGATACACGGAAAGGAAGAAAACACTATGTCCGCATTAAACCAACTGAGTTGTCAGGAGTTTACCGCTCAGCTTTCCAGCAAAGCACCGGTCCCAGGTGGCGGCGGCGCCTGTGCCCTGGCAGGGGCCATCGGCGTAGCGCTGGGCACCATGGTGGGTAACCTGACGGTAGGAAAAAAGAAATATGCCGCTGTGGAACCGGAAATCCGCAGCGCCATGGAACAGACGGAAGCTCTGCGGATTCGGCTGCTCTCCCTGGTGGAAGAGGACGCACAGGCCTTTGCCCCCCTCGCCAAAGCCTACAGCCTTCCCAGCTCCACCCCCCAGGAAAAGGAGCAGAAGGCCCAGGTGATGGAACAGTGCCTGAAGGACGCCTGTGCGGTTCCCCTTGCACTGATGCAGTGCTGCTGTGAGGCCATCCGGCTGCTGGCGGTTTTCGGGGAAAAAGGTTCCATCATCGCCGTCAGCGACGCCGGCGTGGGGGTTGCGCTGTGCAAAGGAGCACTGCAGGGAGCATATCTCAACGTCAAGATCAACACCCGCGCCATGAAGAATCGGGATTATGCCTTTGCCATCGAGGCCCAGGCGGAAAAGCTGCTGGCTCATACCCTGACGCTGGCAGATCAAATTTACCATCAAGTATTGGACCGGCTGAGCTGAGCCGCCGGTGAGAAAGGAATCAATATGGCTTTACTGTTAAAAGGATTTCCGGTGGCCAAGGCCATCACCCAACAGTTGCTGCCCCGAGTGGAACAACTGGCCGCCAAAGGGATTACCCCCACTCTGGCAATTCTTCGGGTGGGAGAGAAAGAGGACGACATCTCCTATGAAAAAGGGGCGCTCAAACGCTGTTCCCAGGTGGGGATTGCGGTAAAACAGCTGCATCTGCCCCAGGATGTGGAGCAGCAGACCCTTCTGGACGCAATCGGCCAGCTCAATCGGGACGATACGGTGCACGGCGTCCTGATTTTGCGTCCTCTCCCTTCCCATCTCAACGATGCCGCCGTCTGCGGCGCCCTTTCTCCCCAAAAGGATGTGGACGGCATCACCCCTTACTCCATGGCCGGAATCTTCACCGGCTCCTCCGTGGGATATCCTCCCTGCACCCCTCAGGGATGTATCGAGATTTTGGAACACTACCAAATCCCCATTTCCGGGAAACGGGCGGTGGTGCTGGGAAGGAGCCTGGTGGTGGGAAAACCTGCCTCCATGCTGCTGCTGCAAAAAAACGCCACCGTCACCATCTGCCACACCCGAACCCAGAACCTTCCCGCAGTCTGCCGGGAGGCGGATATCCTCCTTGCCGCTGCCGGACAGCCTCAGATGGTCACCGAGGAATTTCTTCGTCCGGGGCAGATCCTGCTGGATGTTGGTATCCATCCACTGCCCGATGGTTCCATCTGCGGGGATGTCTGCTTTGCGGCGGCGGAACCGGTGGTGCAGGCCATCACACCGGTTCCTGGCGGTACTGGCGCGGTAACTACAGCTGTACTGGCAAAACACGTGGTAGAGGCGGCGGAAAAATTTTCCGAGAAAAAAGAAAAATAAGAAGCTTCCTTTTTCAGATATGAAGGCGCTGCCGCGGCAGCGCCTTCATGCTGGATAAAAAAATCTTCTTCGTCTTTTTTGCACAAAGAAGGATACTGTTTTTATATTTTTCGCTCAATCTATAAAATCTTATGAAAATAGTCCCGATGCCTTGACATATAGGGCGAATCCGATAAAATAGTTGATAGAGAAACCATTTGTACCGGAGGACGGCGGATATAGCGCTCTCCGGCAAGGAGGATGATTGGGTTTGTTACGTTTTGGAAGGGTCGGAGAATACATAAGACCGTATGTCTTTGGCATTCTCATCTCCGCATCGATGAAAATCACCGGGTCGTTGGTGGATCTGGCGTTGCCGTACATCACTTCCATCATCATCGATGACGGGGTTGCCTATGGTAATGTGGATATCATTGTAAAATACGGACTGCTGATGCTGGTGCTTTCTCTTTTCGGCGCGGCAGTCACCTTGCGTGCCCATCGCAACGCTGTGCGCATCTCTCAGGATTTTGCACGGGATATGCGCAACGGTATGTTTGAACACATCCAAAGCTATTCTCTGGGGGAATTGGAAAAGATTTCTACCTCTTCCCTCATCACCCGTATCACCAACGATGTGCAGCAGGTACAGCAGCTGATCATGATGACCATGCGTATGTTTGTGCGCACCCCGGTATTGGCGCTGGGCGGTTCGCTGATGGCTTTCATTCTGGACCCCAAGCTCTCGGTGATTCTGCTGGTACTTTTGCCGTTTTTGTATTTGGTGATGAACTACACCTTAAAAAGAACCAAACCCATCTACAAACGGTTGCAGATCAATTTGGACCGCCTGACGGTGGTGGTGCGGGAAAATCTCACCGGAGTCAAGGTAATCAAAGCCTTTGGCCGTCAGGAATATGAGAAGGAACGGTTCCGCCAGCGCAGCAAAGATGTTATGGATTCCGAATTGGGCGCTGGAATGATTCTGGCTGTCGTCAACCCTCTGATCGCGCTGCTGATGAACATTGCGGTGATTGCAGTGGTATGGTTTGGCGGAATCCGCGTCAACGCCGGCGGCATGCAGACCGGTCAGATCCTGGCTTACCTCAACTATCTGACCATGATTCTCAACTCCTTCACCAACATTTCCAAAATATTCTCCATGTGTACCCGCGCCGGCGCCTCCGGTAACCGTATCAATGAGGTCTTTGAGACCACCTCCTCCATCCAATCTCCAGAGCACCCGGAAAAACTGGACCATGGCAGCGATATCGCCCTCGCCTTTGACCATGTGGACTTCACCTATCCGGGAGATTCCCTCCCGTCCTTGCAGGATGTCAGCTTCTTTATCGAGCGAGGCAAAACCCTAGCCATCATCGGACCAACCGGATGTGGCAAATCCACCATTGTCAGTCTGCTGACCCGTTTTTATGATCCCGATCAAGGCACTGTCACTGTGGAAGGGCAGAATGTAAAAAATCTGGATTTAAAGGCGCTGCGCAGCGCCATATCGGTGGTGCTTCAGAAAACCATCCTATTTTCCGGCACCATCGCCGAAAACATCCGCTGGGGCAAGCCGGACGCCACCCAGGAGGAACTTGTAAATGCCACCCAAATTGCCCAGATGTATGACTTTATTGAGAATCTGCCGGAAAAATATGAAACCCGTCTTTCTCAAGGTGCCGTAAACCTTTCCGGAGGTCAAAAACAGAGAATCTCCATCGCCCGAGCTGTGGTCAAACCTGCGGATATCCTGATTATGGACGATAGCTCCAGTGCATTGGATTTTGCCACCGACCTGCGTCTGCGCCAGGCAATCAAGGCCAGAATCGGACACCGCACAGTGGTAATCATCGCCCAGCGCATCAGCACCATCATGAACGCTGACCGCATTCTGGTGATGAATAAGGGTAAGGTCGTGGGATTTGGCAGCCATGAGCAGCTGCTGGAAAACTGCGAAATCTATCGAGAAATCTACTCTTCTCAGATGGGAGGTGTACCGGTCAATGGCTAATACATTTGGTATCAAGGGCGCATCCTTCTCCAAAGGGGATGTGGTAGATTTTAAGAGCATCGACAAGGTGAAGGTACTGTCCCATCTGTGGGTATATGCCAAACGCCATACGGTACGGATTGTGCTGGTACTGTTATTTGTGGTCGTCTCCAACCTTTTGGCTCTGGTGGCTCCGGTGGTTACCGGTAAAGCCATCGGCACCATGGAAGGCGCCGGAAAGGTAAATTTTGATGCGCTGTTTCAGTATGTACTGCTGCTGGGCTTTCTGTATCTTTCCAGTGCAGTGTTCACCTGGCTGCAAAATGTCTGCATGATTCAGATTACCCAAAGGGTGGTATTTGACATCCGCACCGATGTTTTTAATCACATCGAATCGCTGCCCATGTCCTTCTTTGACAGTACCTATAAGGGAGATATCATCAGCCGTATCTGCTATGACATCGATAACATCAGCAGCTGCTTTTCCACCGATATTGTGCATATGCTCACCGGATTTATCACGGTGGCTGGCTCACTCACAATGATGATTCTGATCAATCCCACCCTGACCCTGATTTTCTGCATCATCGTTCCGGTAACCTTTATCTTCGCCCGAAAAATTACCAAATTTACCCGCAAACTCTTCCGGACACAGCAGTACAAATACGGGGAACTCAACGCCTATGTGGAGGAAATGCTCACCGGGCAGCAAACCGTCAAAGCCTACTGCTATGAAGATACCAGCGTCGAAGGGTTTCATAAAGTGAATAAGGAGCTCAACGACAGCGGATATCTGGCACAGTTTTATTCCAGCATCGTCATGCCGATCATGAACTTTCTCAGCAACCTCAGCTTCCTGATGGTCAGCAGCTTCGGCGCGCTGCTGATTTTGCAGGGCAGGCTGGATATCGAAAGCATCTCCAGCTTCATCCTCTATTCCAAAAAATTCTCCGGCCCCATCAACGAGACCGCCAATATCATCAATGTCATCCAGTCCGCTTTCTCCGCTTCGGAACGTGTCTTTTATATCCTGGAAGTCAAACCGGAGGCGCGGGACAACGAAACCGAGCATCTGGGAAATGTGGATGGCGCCGTGGAATTTCACGACATCTTTTTCTCCTATGTCCCCGACAAAGAGGTTATCACCAACTTTAATCTGAAGGTTCCCAAGGGAAGCCATATCGCCATCGTTGGTCATACCGGTGCAGGTAAGACTACCATGGCCAACCTTCTGATGAAGTTTTATAACTATGACAAAGGTGAAATCCGCATCGACCGAAAGGACATCCAAAACATTGACCGGCAGGATATCCGGGAACAGTACGGAATGGTCTTGCAGGATACCTGGCTGTTTGAGGGAACGGTGATGGAGAATCTCCGATACGGGCGGTTTGAAGCCACCGATGAGGAGGTCATCGCCGGAGCAAAGGCGGCGGATGCCCATGACTTTATCATGAAACTGCCCAAAGGTTATCAGACGGTGATCTCCGAGGAGAGCACCAGTATGTCCCAGGGGCAAAAACAGCTGCTGACCATTGCACGGGCTTTGATTGCCGATCCGCCGATGCTGATTTTGGATGAGGCCACCAGCTCGGTGGATACCATCACCGAAAACAAGATACAGGCGGCCATGGACCTGTTGATGAAAGGCCGTACCAGTTTTATCATTGCCCATCGCCTCTCCACCATCCGCAATGCGGACACCATCATCGTGATGGAAAACGGTAAAATCATGGAACAGGGCAACCACGAGACACTGCTGCAAAAGAAGGGAACCTACTATAACTTGTATAACAGCCAATTTGCAGACGTGTGATATCCGAAAAAAGGAAACGGCTGTGTGTGACGATTTGTCATACACAGCCGTTTTGCTTTTCATCAGCTACCCGAAAGACAAAATAGGGGGTTCGCATCACCTGGCCAGCAACAAAGCCCAAAGCAGCAACAGCAGGATACAGACCAAAAAGCTTCCCAACCATAGCCGAAATCCCCAGTAACGCCACAGCTCAGCTCCTCGCCGGGGGAACCGCTCTACCACCGCACCCATCACCAGCGAGAAGATAAAAACACATCCCCAGATCACCCAACCGTAGTGACCATGACCGTAGGGCGCTCCGGAAGGGTTTTCCCCCAACAGTTCCCCCAAAACCAGTCCTACGGCAAAAGCACAGAAGGTGGTAACTGCAAACCGATACCGTCCCAGCAAACAGCCGGACAGCGAAATCGCTGCCGCAACCCAAAACAGCTTACTTTTGATGAGCCAGCCGTAAAGATAGCTGAAATAACTGGGGGAGGTGGTAAAAAGCCATCCTAAAACACTGCTCTGCGCTGGGATATCCCCCAGAATCCTACCCAATAAATAGATGGACAGATATCCCGCCAACAGCAGCAGCGCCGCCCAAATCCGCCGCTTGACTCCCGGAACAGCATCCGGAACAGACAGAACCTGGGACTCCTGCGAAGGAAATTCCGGTTGGCCTTCGGTGGATGCCACAAGAGCGTCCACCGAGGTTTCCAAAACCGCCGCCAGCTTGACAAGATTTTCCCGGCTGGGCGCTGATCGGTCGGATTCCCATTTGGCCACTGCCTGCCGGCTGATCTCCAAACGCTGTGCAAGCATCTCCTGGGTCATTCCTTTTTCTTTGCGCAGAGAATGAATCCGCTTTCCAAGTGACATGAAAATCGCCTCCCGGTCCCATTTTATCCCTCCCGGGATGGTTTGTCTACCAACCAAAGCGCAACCTGCGGTTGCATTTCGGTTTCATTGTCCCATTTTCCATTTGAAATTGATCCATCGTTCCAACCGAGCTTCAAAACAGCAGCGGTTAGAGAGAAGGGTCGCTTTCCTGAATCAAAGCGCACAGATAGATGGCCGCCGCCAGTTCCCGGCTGAATGTGGCTCCCACCAAGCATAGCCCATCCTCACCGCCCGGCAGCGTCTGCCTGCCCAAAAGACATTCCATCAGATATACCACCATCAGTTGCTTATCATTCTCCCGCAAGGCCTGAAACAGCTTCCCGGCTCCTCCTGCGTCACGCAGAAGCTGTCCCGTCGGCAGCGAAAGGGCGGACAGAAGGTTTTGATAACACGCCTTTGCCTCCTCCAAACGTCCCAGCAGCTCCCGGTGAAACTGCTCCCATCGATACTCCTCCAGCGGCGAGAGGGCAAACAGTTCCCCGGTCAGTTCCATGGCGCCAAAAACTTCCGGATACAAATCGCCCCTGTTCCCGGTTTTCTCCCGGTTGACCGCGCTTTGCACCCGCCATCTGGCCAGACGCTCCACCCCGCTTTCCCCTCGGCAAAGCGCTTCAAACTTGCGGCAAACGCTCTGACAGTAGGTACCGCCAAGCTCTCCCTTGGAAAAAGCAAAGGCAACGCCCTCCAACTGGCCAAAAGCCTTCATAGTATCCAGGTATCCCAACCGCATATTTCTTTTGGCCAGAGATGGATCAAACGCCAGGGAGGTACCCAACGGCCAATGACATCGGACGTAACGCAGCTGCTGTCCCCGCAGCTTTACCGGCTGCACAATACCTGGTGCATCCAAATCCACCGCAACAATCTCGTCCGCGCCCTTCTCCAGCGCAATCTGTATCGGAAGATTGTTGTAATATGCGCCGTCGATATAGCTTTTGTCATCAATCTGCCGTTTCATCATCGCTGGAAAACAGGCAGCGCTTGCCATCAGATAATCGCAGAGTTTTCCAGGCGGAATCTGCTCTTTTGTCAGCACTACCGGTTTCATGGAAGGAAATTCCACCGTCACAAAGCCAAACGCAATGGGCGAACCCATCACCTTCTCCTCATCCAGGCAGCGTGCAAGCATATTCTCCAACGGAGTGGGATCCACCCCGCCGTTTCTGAGAAAATGTACGATAAAATCATGCAGCGCAGCAAATCTGGAAAGCTCCTGGGCGGACTGCGGCAGTTCTATTACATTTTGGGTTTGAAGGCTTTCCCAGAGCTCCACCGCAATCTCATAATCCTGCTGTACCATCAGACACCCATTGAGGGCGCCTACCGAGGTTCCGGCCACCACCTCATACCGGTAATCCAGCTCCCGCAGCGCCTTCCAAACTCCAATCTGGTAGGAGCCTCGGGCGCCTCCGCCGCCCAGAACCACCGCCCGGCGGGGGCCTCGCGGCGTCTGTTCCCGCAGTGTTTCCAGCCATTTTTTTGTGCTTTGTCCCGCTCTCTGCGCCAAACCATCCGCCTCCTTTCCCAGAAGGATCTATCGCGCCCGGCGCTGTAAAGCCACCGCCGCTGCAATCTCAAAAGCTTCGCCCAAGTGTATCAGCTCCTGTTGGGTCAGCATCCTTCCGTCAACCCCGATGGCCCGCTGACAGCGCAGCAATCCCTTGAGATCCACCAGCAGTTCATCCAGATCTCCATACTGTTGTTTGACTTCCCCCAGCGCCGATTCTCCCAGAAAATAGTCCACCGTCACATCGAAAAAGTGACAGATCTTCATCATGGTTTTTCGATCCGGCTCCCGACGGCCCTGCTCATACATTCCTATGGCGCTGGTGGAAACTCCTATCTTTTGTGCCAATTCCGCCTGCCGCATTCCCTTGGCAGTGCGCAGTTGACGCAGCTTTTCACCAAACATCGTTCCATCCTTTCCTCAGCTCCGGTCTGCGTCCTCTCCGTGATCGGCGTCATCCAGCAGCGCCGTACCATGTTTGACGGGAGCAGTCAAAATCTGCATAAATTCTTCCCCGGTGATGGTTTCCCGTTCCAACAGATATTTTGCCAGCTCATGCAGCTTATCCACATTCTCCGAAAGGATGGCCATAGCTTTGGCATGGGCATCCCGGATGGTTTTGAGTACCTCCGCATCGACTCTGGCCGCCGTCTCGGCAGAACACATCAGGGAGGTGTCACCGCCCAAATACTGATTGTTCACCGTCTCCAGCGCCATCATATCAAACTTATCGCTCATTCCGTAGCGGGTAATCATTGCGCGGGCAACCTTGGTGGCCTGCTCGATATCGTTGGCGGCGCCGGTGGTGATGGAACCAAAAATCAACTCCTCCGCCGCACGTCCGCCGGTGTAGGTGGCAATCTTATCCAAAGCCTCCTCCTTGGTCATCAAGAACTTTTCTCCCTCATCCACCTGCATGGTATATCCCAGCGCGCCGGAGGTTCGAGGAACGATGGTGATTTTATGAACCGGCGCAGAGTGCTTCTGCTTGGCGGCAACCAGCGCATGGCCAATTTCATGGTAGGAAACAATCAGCTTTTCTTTGGAAGAGATCACCGCACCTTTTCTCTGATATCCTGCAATGACCGTCTCCACGGCTTCCTCCAGATCCTGCTGGCTGACCAAAGAACGTCCTGCCCGCACCGCGGCCAGTGCCGCTTCGTTGACGATGTTGGCCAACTCTGCGCCGGAAGCACCGGAGGTGGCCCTAGCGATGGCGTCAAAATCGATCTCCGGTTCCGCCTTCACCTTTGCCGCATGAACCTTCAAGATTGCGATTCGTCCGGCAAGATCTGGCAGTTCCACCGGCACCCGGCGGTCGAACCGACCGGGACGCAGCAGCGCTTGGTCCAGAGATTCCGGCCGGTTGGTAGCCGCCAGAATCACAACCCCTTTGCTGCCGTCAAAACCGTCCATCTCTGTGAGCAGCTGGTTTAAGGTCTGCTCCCGCTCGTCATTTCCTCCCACAACGCCGCTGTCCCGCTTTTTACCGATGGCATCAATCTCATCGATAAATACGATACAGGGGGCTTTCTCCGACGCCTGTTTAAAGAGATCCCGCACACGGGCAGCACCCATACCCACAAACATCTCCACAAATTCTGAGCCAGAGATGGAGAAAAAGGGTACGTTGGCCTCGCCCGCAACCGCCTGCGCCAGCAAAGTTTTACCGGTTCCGGGAGGTCCCACCAGCAGAGCGCCTTTGGGCAGCCGCGCGCCGATCTTCTTATATTTTTCAGGATTGTGGAGGAAATCCACAATTTCTCGCAGCGCTTCCTTCGCCTCGTCCTGTCCTGCCACATCTGCAAAGGTCTTTCCACTCTGGGCAGACACATAGATTTTGGCGTTGCTCTTGCCAAAACTCATGGCGTTGCTGCCGCCCATGCGCTTTTGCATCGTACGCATCAGCAACTGACCAATGAGCACCATCATCGCTATGGGGAAGATCCAGGAAAGCAGCATACTCAGGAAGGAATTATCCTTTTTGGGCACCACCCGATTGTATACAATGTCGGGATGTTCTTCCAGACGCTGCACCAAACGGTTGTTATCCTCCATGGTACTGGTAAAGAAATAGGCGGGTTGACCGTCGGCGGTTTGAACCACATAGTAGATAATATCCTCTTGCAGTTCCACCTGTTCCACGGTATTGCTCTCCAACGCATCCAGAAAGGCACTATAGCTGGTCTCCTGTATGCTGGCCCGGGATAGTATGGGCATAATCAGCATATTCAGCGCCAGAATGATGCACATGGCAAGGCTATAGTAGAAGATTAGAGGTTTTCTGGGGGGCTTCATCTTATCCATTTGGCGTTCGTCCTTTCGGTTTTATTTTTCAGTGTTTTTGGAATCTTGGTGTTTGCAATCATTTTAGTACATTTTCGAGGAAGTGACGGTGTTCTGCTGTGTCTGATGAATTTTTTTTAGAAGCTGTTCCATCCACTGCACATCCTGTGCAATCTGTTCCAGCTGTTGAGAAGAAAGCTCCTCCAGCACCGGCGCATAGCAGAGATTGATCTGATTTTTAATTTTCTCCAGACAGCTGCGCCCTTTGTCGGTCAGCAAAATTTCCACCACCCGCTCATCCTCCTGTCCGCGCCGGCGCAGCAGCAACCCCGCGCCTTCCATTCGCTTGCACAGCGGAGAAAGATTTCCCGGCGCAATGCCCATCTGCCGGCTCAGAGCGCTGACGGTAACCGGCTGCGTTTCCTCCAAACAAAATAGGATGCGGCACTGTCCCAGCGTTACCTGCTGATTTTCACAGCACTGGGTCAGGAGCATATCCATCTCGTTGGCAACCCTGCGTATGGTAGGCAGAACCTGCTGCCTGAATTCCAAAAAATTCAATACCGTTCATCCTCCATTCATTTTGTACACAAAAATATCATATAACATGATATTTATATGATATAATCAATTTAGCACAACTCTCCCTATTTGACAAGGGAAAAGATGGAAATTTACAGCATCTTCACACTCTATATATAAATTTCCAATCAAAAAAGGTCCTAGAAAACCATTCTCGGTTTTCTAGGACCTTTCTGCTCTGCATATTCTCCCTTATCGCTCACTGGAACTGCTTCGAGGGATGACGACGATGACACGGGAGGAGGAACTCTCATCCTCGTCTTCGTCCTCCTCATCTTCCTCCGGTTCGGAGGAACTGGACATATCCTGGCTCTTTACAATCAGCATTACTTTGTCCTTGCTTCGGATTAGGGTGCCGGGCTGGATATTGGTGCGCAGCACCACATCATCCTCCCCGTCCTCAAAACTCTCAATGACTTCATAGTTGACGATGCCGTAGGAATCCAAAATTTTTGAGGCTTCCTCCACCGTTTTCCCGGCAACATCCGGCATCGGTACAGTGGCGGGACCGGTACTCACATACAGCACCACCGTCCCCTTGTTCTGCATCGGGGTTCCCGCATCCGGAGACTGGTTGAAGATAACTCCCTCCGCATAATCGTCGTTTTGTTCCTCGCGGAAGGAGAGGTTATATTTTTCCGCATACAATGCGGTACCCTCAACATCTTCTCGACTCATCCCCACGAAATTGGGAACATTGTTGTCCGCCAGAAAGTTGGGACCAAATATTCCTCCCGAAGAGCTCTGGGAAACATCAGAACTGACGGGCTGGGAGATCTCCGTCTCCAAAATCGGATCGATCAGTTTGGTGAAAGCAAAACCCAACAATACAAAGGTAACCAGCATCGCGCCCACCGCATAGATGGCGCTATGATTCTTCCGGTAACGGGGCGCCGGCGGCTCTGGACGAACCGCCTTCTCCTCCACCGTCTCCGGACGTTTGGCATGGTATACGCTGGTCTTGCTCTCCGCAGCCTGCAAAAGCGCAGAGATCAGCTCCTCAATGGTTTGGGTTCTGCGCTGGGGGTCAATCTCCATGGCTGCGCAGATGGCGTCCGAAACATTCTGCGGGATGGAAGGGTTGAGCTGGATACAAGGACAGAGATTGTCGTTGATGCGCCGGGTGGTGGCCTGAGGCGGCATGGTTCCAGTCAACGTTTTATACATCAAAGCGCCCACAGCATATACGTCGGTCCAGGTGCCTTGAGGCATTTGCGGATTATACTGTTCAGGCGCCGCATAACCGGCGCAGAGCTCCGGTTCAATTTCGCTGTGGCTGGTGCGCAGCGCTGGGGTAGAAAAATCGATCAGCCACAGATCGCCGCTGCGGTCGATGAGCACGGTATCCGGGCAGATTCCACGATGGATTAGTCCTCCGGCGTGCAGATTGGAGATGGTGTTGAGCAGCGGCAGAAAGATCCGCTTGGCACGGCTCCAGCTCAGCTCCCCACCGCAACGGGACAGGAATTTTCCCAAAGGAATGGCATGAATATCCTGAAAGATTCCATATACGGTATTGTTCTGCCTGCAGATATCCATCACCGGCAGAACTCCGGAAAGATGTCCCAGCTGCCGCAGCGCCTTGAGAATCTCCTCATATTCCACCAGCAGAGTTTTATAATTGGTCTCACAACCGGCGTTGATGGCGATGGTGCCATCCATCCGGCGCCCACAGAGGACCGAGGGCATATATTCCCGGACCTGGACCATATGGCCGGTTTGGCCGTCCAACCCCAGATAGGTGATGGCTTCCCCGTTGGTGGAGAGCACCTTTCCCACCACATAACGGTCGGCAATCACCGTGCGCAAAGGCAAAAAAGCAACATCCTGAGGCTGTGTATCATCAAATCCACAGTTGGGGCAAGGGCCTGTTCCCTCTTTTGGATGCATACATCCCATACAAAGCTTGGAAGTATCTGTCATATCGGAAGTCTCACACTCCTGGTTGTTTTCGTGCGGCCGCATTCTGCCGCTGTACCACAGTTCCGTTATATCTTATATCCAACAAAAAAGAAATTATCAACTCAAAATCCACAAATCGCCGCGTCGGACGATTTTTTCTGCATCCCTTTTCCGGATGTCATTTCAAATACAGCGCCACTACTTCATCAAACATCCTGTCCCTCAAAGGAGAAACAGACGCCAAAAACGGGAAATCAGCCAAAAACATCCCCCAGGATATTACAATTGGCCAACTATAATCATACCTTGTTTTTCTCCCAGATGCAACCTTTGAGAACCAAATAATTTATGGAATATTTTTAAACATTTGGCATCGGCTTCCATTCACAGCAAAAACCCGCCCCGCAAACTGCGGGGCGGGCCAAATGTACAGGGAAAAACTGTTATTGATAGAATTGTTTGCTATTTGCAGCAGCAGTTTCCGTTATCTTCCCCCAGTTCTGACAGGCGCGGCGGGAAAAATGCATTGGTGGGGAACTTAATCTTCTTAAAGAGCTCACAAGGGTCGTCGGTGGTAGAGATACACTCCTTATCGGGAACGCAGAAATCGTAAGCAGGTACCAGCATCTGTACCTGACGCTCCAGCTGAACGATGGTAAAGAGCCCCAACGTAATGCAAACCCCTTTGTTGGTGGGCTGGACAAAGGAACCGTCATACCGGCAGGCTACACACCGAGGAATGGCCGGACACTCACAGGGGCGCGGGCACTCCACCAGACGGCAGTTGAGGGCGATGGGATCAACTGTCTGCACCGAAGCCCGAGGCATACTGGTGATTTCTCCCTCATCGGAATACGGATGATCGGAGCGGAACACCCGCACATTTCCTTCGCTGCCATACAGGATCACCTTTTTGGAAAAACTGGCCAAACCATTGACCGTAACCGGCTGGGCAGCCGAGGAGGTATAAACACTCAGGCAGACATGAAAGAAGAAGGTCATATCCACCGAATAGAACCCCCGGTTAAAAGCCACCGGTTCTACTTCCAGAAACACTCTGGAAACCTCCACCTCCCGCACCTTCAAGCTCACCGCCTGATCGATGTACGGCTGCTCCTGATCGGTGAAGAGCACCGGAAGGTCTTCCAGGCAATCCTTATCGCTGCAGGAATCGTAGACGCGGTTGGCGTCAATGCACACCGCTTCCTTAAAGCAATGGGCGCCGTTATCGGACGACGAAGGACTGGGACAGGCGGCGCAATCGTTTGGTCCTCCTGTCACTGGCGCGCCGGGACGGGTATAGCCGCCGGACGGATTTATCATTTTTGGATCAGACATGAATATCCCCCTACCTTCCTTACAAGATACGGAATGTGTTCCAACAGAACCCATTTCCTTACCATTGTATGAGCAGGCGGCGATGGTTGTTCCAAAATCCCCAAAGAATTTAAAAAGAAGTATCGCAGTATCAAAATTTTTCCCTGGCTTAGGAGAAAAAAACAGTCCGTCGTCTGTAAAACGCAGATGACGGACCGTCAAAAACTTTATTTTAGATAAGGATTGGGGTACTCGTTGCAGAGCAGACGATAGGGCGCTTCGTCCTCCTCAATGGTTGGGAAACGGCCGATGGGCTGATAAAACCGGTTATCGGTGTTGTCGTCGTTGCACATCGATACCTCCCCGATCAGTGCGGAACCGGTCCCGGGCTGTACCGAGAAATCATGATAGGTGTACGGATAGAGGGTCAACGACTCACCAGGATACAACACAATCTCACTGCCGGCAGCTACCCGATACCGGCGCCCATCCCGGCAAACCTCCACATCGGTATCTGCAAGGCTCTCATCCGGCGCTGCGTTCCAAAGGTGAAACACCACATTTCCGCCGCCCCGGTTGATGATATCCTCCATCTTCTTCCAGTGAAAATGGTTGGGGGAAAGCTGCCCTTCCCGCAACATCATAATCTTTTCCGCATAGGTCTTGGTGTATTGGGGCATAGCGGTGTTTCCGTTGCGCAGGGTAATCAGCGCCAGGCCCACACGGTTAAAATCTCCCAAGCCATAGTCGGTTACATCCCACCCCAGAGCATTGTCCCGAATCTCCTGGTACTCAGTTCCCTTTTCCTTCCATTCGTCTGGGGAAAAGCTGAGGAAAGGCGGGAGCAAAAACTGATGCTTTGCCAGCAGCGCCTCAAACTCACGGATAACGGCATTGATCTCAGATCGTTTCATTTTGAATGGCTCCTTTCCATCTTTGCAGCGCCTGCACCCGTTTCCCGGATATCTCTGCAGCCTGAGAAAACAGGTCGGCGATCTCTGTAAATCCTTCGTGCTCCGCCTCTTTCGCAAACAAGACGTATAACTCTGTCGAGCGGTAAGATTCGTACTCTATCATGCGCTCCAGCATCTCCAAAACACTGGAGGTATCATCCAAAACAGGAATTATCCGCTGAGCCAGCGCCCCAGCCAAACGCTCTGTCTGCCGCCATAGCAGACAGGAGGATGCGTTCTGCGGGTTTTCGTCCGCCATCCCGCCTGCAGCAACACTTCGGCAGCTCTGAGCATTCCAGGCGACATAGAGGTCTGTGTCCACACGGGGGGTATAGCGTATCTTCACTGACCGTCCCTCCCCTGTTCAGAAAGTTCTGCAAAATACCTGCGGATTTCCTCGGCTCTGGCGTTCACCGATCCCTGAATCAGATCCCGCGCACCGCCGCCGCGTCCCTGCAGCGCCTGGTTCAGCTGCTTTCCCATCTCCCGCACATCCAAAACACTGCTGCCCAAAGCATATTTGTATCCGGCGCCGTCTTCCCCGGAAAACACCGCTGCCGTCTGGGCCTTCTCGCAGGCCATCAGGCAGAATTGCCGAAGCTGTACCGGCGTCAAGCCTGGGGATTCCAGCAGACAGATTACCTTTTGCGGGGCAACGGCGTCCAGCCTACGGCAAAACGACTCTTTGCGCAGGTCAGAGAGCTGCTGCTGCAGCACGGTATTCTCCTGCGAAAGCCGCTGCACAGCCTCCAAAACCTCCTCCTGTTTGGCTGAGAGCAGCGCGGAGATCCCGGCCACGCTCCCCAAAAGCTGTCGGTAATGGAGCATCGCTCGCTGTCCCATCAGCAGCGTCAGGCGTACTCCACCCTTGTGTTTTTGGCAGGAAAGGATTTTGACCATCCCCACCTCACCGGTGGAATGTAGGTGGGTTCCGCAGCAGGCGCACACATCATATCCCGCTATGGTCACAATCCGAACCGGACCGGTAAGGGCTTTTTTGCTGCGGTAGGACAGCTGCTGCAGCGCCTGTGGAGAAGGATATTCCACCTGTACCGGAATATTTTCCCAGATGGCCCGATTGGTCTCCCATTCCAGAGCCGAAAGCTCTCCGGCTGGGATCTCCCCATCAAAATCCACCGTCACCCCATCGCTTCCCATATGAAAACCAACATTCTCAAAGCCATAGCGTCTATGCACAATTCCGGAAAGAAGATGTTCTCCGGTATGCTGCTGCATCATCAGCAGCCGCCGGTCCCAATCGATGACCCCTTCCACCCTATCGCCCTGGGTGAACGCCTGGGGCACCCGATGCCAAATCTGTCCACCCTTCTCCCGCACATCGGTTACCGGCAGCCCTCCCAACGTACCAAAATCGCACAGCTGGCCACCGCCTTCCGGATAAAACCCAGTACGATCCAGCGCCACCAAATATCCTTTGTCATCCTCCTTCACACAAACCACCTGTGCAGTGAATGATTTGATATATTCGGCACGGTCATACAGTCTCTCAGGGCCGTTCTCCGAAATTTCCATACCCAATTCCTCCTGTCCCAGCTCTGGCAGATCTTTTTTCCGGTTGGCCCGCGTTTTTCTATCGTTATAGTAGCATACCGCCCAAACATTTACAAGTGCGCCGATTTCGAATTGACAGGCAGCATTGGGCGGGATATAATGAATTTGATGCCTAAAAATGGCGGAATTTTTTGAAATATTTTGTGAATTTCGGAATATCCTCGGTCGCTCCGTGGCGGCGGTATCGAAAGGTACTTTTACCGCTGCTGCCGTTGTAGAAAAAATCGGCTGTCTGGCTGTGTTCTTTTATCTGCTGGCCATCCTGTACAGCCGGAGAGAGAAACGATAAAAGAAGGAGATGTGGACCATGAAACTACTGGATTACGCCAAAAACACCGCGCTTTGGCAGCAAAAAGGCTATGAGCTGCCAAAATTCGACCGCGATGCCGTTGCTCAGAAAACCAAAGAATCCCCCGCCTGGATCCATTTCGGCGCAGGCAACATCTTTCGCGCCTTCCCCGCTGCTCTCTGTCAGCAGATGTTAAACAGCGGTTCCTATGACCGCGGGGTGGTGGTCTGCGAAGCGTTTGATACCCAGATTATCACCGACGCCTATCGGCCCTATGACGGTTTGAGTCTTTTGGTGGTGCTCAAATCCGACGGCAGCATCGACAAAAAGGTGATCGGCAGCGTAGTGGGCTCCTACACCGCTGAGGAGAGAGATTGGAATACCCTAAAAACCATCTTTGCCGCTCCCTCCCTGCAGATGGCCAGCTTCACCATCACCGAAAAAGGCTACAGCCTGAAAAACGGCGCTGGAAACTATATTCCCGACGTACAGTATGACCTGGACCATCCCTCCTCTTACCCCAAAAGTACCATGGGAAAGGTCACTGCACTGCTGCTGCACCGCTATGCCTGCGGCGCTCTGCCCATCGCCATGGTCAGCATGGACAACTGCTCCCACAACGGCGATAAACTGAAAAGCGCTGTGCTGGGCATCGCTGAAAACTGGGTTTCCAGCGGGTATGCCCCTCAGGCGTTTTTGGATTATCTGTCCAGCACTTCCAAGGTTTCTTTCCCCTGGAGCATGATCGATAAGATTACGCCCCGCCCCGACGCCAACGTTGTCAAAATGTTGGAAGCGGACGGTTTTGAGGATACCAACCTGATTGTCACCGCCAAAAATACCTATACCGCTCCCTTTGTCAACGCCGAGCAGGCACAGTATCTGGTCATCGAGGACAGCTTCCCTGCCGGTCGCCCGCCTCTGGAAAGCGCAGGCGTGCTCTTCACCACACGGGAAACGGTGGATATGGTGGAAAAGATGAAGGTCTGCACCTGCTTGAATCCTCTTCACACGGCACTGGCCATCTTTGGATGCCTGTTAAACAAGAAAACCATCTGTGAGGAGATGTCCGACCCCGATCTGTTGGCGATGGTCAAACGTTTGGGATATGTGGAAGGGATGCCGGTAGTGGTCGATCCGAGAATCATCCAGCCCAAGGACTTTATCGATGAGGTGGTAAACATCCGTTTGCCCAATCCCTTTATGCCCGATACGCCCCAAAGAATCGCTACCGATACCTCTCAAAAGCTGCCCATCCGTTTTGGCGAAACCATCAAGAGCTATCTGCAGCATCCTGAGCTGAAACTCAGCAACCTGGTAGTCATCCCCATGGTGTTTGCCGGATGGTGCCGGTATCTGATGGGAGTGGACGATGCCGGTGAAAGCTTCACCCCCAGTGCCGACCCGCTGCTGGAAACCATGCAGCAGCTTCTCTCCGGCGTTCAGCTGGGAGGAACCGTCGTCCCGGGAGAAACCCTCAAGCCTATTCTCTCCAACGCCGCCATCTTCGGCGTTGACCTCTACGAAATTGGAATGGCCCCAGCGGTGGAGAAAGCCTTCGCTGCAATGATCGCCGGCAAAGGCGCTGTGCGCACCGTACTGCATCAGACGGTAGCTGCGCTGTAAAATAGCTTTATCAGGCGGATGTGCTGTGCGACGGCGGTTGGACAGCACATCCGCTTTCTGTCTCCCGCTTTCGCCGTCCGGATAGGCGGAAGAAACAATCATGTTCGAAAAGAGGAATATCAATGAATGGCAAAACAGTGGTGCTCAACGCAGCACGAATGAATTATGATGGGAAACTGGATTTTTCGACGCTCTCCTCCCAGGTGACGGTGTATGATGACACCCAACTCTCTGAGCTTTCTCAGCGCACCGACGGATATGGGATTGTTGTGACAAAGGAAATGCCCCTTTCCGCCGAGAGCATCGCTCAGCTGCCCGATTCGGTCAAACTCATCTGTGAAGCCGGCACTGGATACAACAACATCGATCTGGAAGCAGCCAAGAAAAAGGGAATCCTGGTCTGCAACATCCCCGCCTACAGCACCCAGCGGGTAGCCCATACAGCCATCCTGATGCTGCTGGGGCTGAGCTCCTCCATACAAGTGCAGATGTCCATGCTCCACCGGGGAGATCACTCCAACTTCACCCGTTTTTTGCAGCCTCCCCATGTTGAGGTCAACGGTAAAACACTGGGAATCATCGGGGCCGGAAACATTGGGCGGGAGGTTATGAAGATCGCACAGGCCTTGGGTATGAAACTGCTGGTCTATACCCGCACCCCAAAAGAAGATACGCCGGATATTACCTATGTGACACTGGAAACGCTGCTGCGGGAAAGCGATTACGTTTCCCTCCACTGTCCTTTGACTCCTGAGACCCACCATCTTATCAACCGGGAAACGCTGGCACTGATGAAACCCACAGCCTTTCTGATCAATACCTCCCGGGGCGCTCTGGTGGAGGAAGAAGCGCTGATCGAAGCGCTGCGCAGCCACAAACTGGCGGGAGCAGGGCTGGACGTCCAGGAGCAGGAACCTCCCAGAGCGGACAGCCCGCTGTATACCCTGGAAAACGTGATTTTAACCCCCCATATGGGCTGGAAAGGGCTGGAGACTAGGCAGCGGTTGGTACGGCTGCTGGCAGAGAACATTTCCGCCTATCTCTCCGGACATCCAATCCATGTGGTAGAATAAAACGCAAACAAAAAACCGTGTCCATACCAACATACGGTACGGACACGGTTTTTTACGCACAAATCTATGATTTCTTTCCTCTCCAAAAGTATTTTTTGGATTCTTTACGCCATACGACAGAAAAAAGCTGGAACAAAGCGAACTTTGTTCCAGCCTTGGTGCAGTTGAGCAATCCAAATCCGAACCTGTTTTCTGATTGGCCAATGCGGTTTTGAGGTCATCAAAAGTGATGGTCGCTGTTCCTTCCTTGTAGTTGAAGGTTATCACCATTTTGTCATCGTACAGGAAAATGGCGTTGATAAAAGTGTCAATCAGCATCTTACGATGGGACTTTTGCTGTACGTCCAGCTTGCGGAAGCGTTGGAGCCAGAAGGTCATAAACTCGGCGCTCACCTTGGGCTTCGCCAGTTTCTCGCAGGCTATCTTGGTTTCCAGTTCCTCTTTCGTGGCTTCCAGTTCTTCCAGACGGCCTTTCGTGGACTTGGTCAAGATACCCTGCTGGATGGCGTTCAAGAGGTTTTGAATGGCCGTGTCCGTTTCCTGTAATTGCTGTTCATAGAGCGGCAGATTGACATTCTCTCTGTCCTGCAAGTCCATCAGCATGGACACGATGGCCTCAATCGCCTTATCGTCCATTACCAGTCTCATGGTTTCGCTGACCACCAAATCCTCGATCCACTCTTTACGGACAGATTTTTTATGGCACTCGGTGCGCTTCTTTTTCACGGATACGCACTTGTAGTAGTGGTGGACAGTACCTGTGTGGCTGGTGCCGCTCTCGCCGCATAGGTAGGCCCCACAGTAGCCGCAGAATAGCTTGGTAGTCAGCAGATAATCGTCCTCGGCCTTGTGGCGGGCCGGGGCCTTTTTGTTTTTTGCCAGCTTTTCCTGTACCCTGTTAAAGAGGTCTTGGGGGACAATGGCGGGAATACCATCCGGCACCACGATGTCCCGATAGGTGTACTCTCCGATATAGCGGCGGTTGTTCAGAAGGTGCTGGACGCTGTTATAGGTCATCTTTTGACCCCGTGTGTTCTTCACACCCTGCTCGTTGAGCCAGTCACGGATGGCTGTCATGGTAGCTCCCTCGTCGTAACGCTGGAATGCCTCCCGGACAAAGGGAGCGGTAAGCGGGTCAAGCTGGAAGTACTGATCGCTGTCAATCAGATAGCCGATAGGACGAGTACCGCCGTTATACTTGGATTTCAGGGCATTCTCCGTCATGCCCCGGACAACCTTTTCGGACAGGTCAGCGGAGTAGTATTCGGCATAACCCTCCAGCACGCTTTCCAGAATGATGCCCTCGGCCCCGTCTGAAATGACCTCGGTTGCAGACACCACCTTAACCCCATTCTTTTTCAGAGCGGTTTTGTAGCGGGCGCTGTCGTAGCGATTGCGGGCAAACCTGTCCAGCTTCCAAACGATAATCATATCGAACAGGCGCTTGCCGCTGTCTTTAATCATGTTCTGAAATTCCGGGCGGTTGTCGGTCTTGGCGGAAAAGGCTCGATCTATGTAATGGCGCAAAACGGTGATATTGTTCTTTTCAGCAAAAGCGGTACACTCCCGAATTTGGCCTTCAATACTTTCTTCTCGCTGATTATCGGAGGAATAACGGGCGTAAATAACTGCTTTCATTTCCTTCAGCCTCCTTGTTTCTACGCATTTTAAAGCCGTTCTAACGGTCAGCGCAAGGAATTTATTACCGCAGTACTGACACACCGCCAGAAGCCGCATAGCACTTTGCCTTTTGCGTCTGAAATGCGTAGATATGATACTGATTGGTGGGCGCAAGCAGCTTTCTGCTTGCACCCACTTGGTTACTGCACAGCAAAACCGGGGAATGACGTCAAGGGCGCGAAGCGTTCATTTTGACCCTTGCACGGCATTCCCCGGCTTTGCTATTTCTTCGTAATGGCCTGCATCAACTTACTTTGCAAACGGCCTTTCATATATGGGTCTACTTGCTTATAGGTCTGCCCGCTTTCATCGACCATTGTCCGCAAACACAGCTTGTTGATATAAGCATCATAGTGCTGCAAAATCTGTTCCATCGCATCGGCCTCTCCAGCGCGGGCCGCCTCGATAACGGACAGAAGCGGTGGGGGATTGTATTTGCCGCTTGATTTTTTCATGGAAGTTCCCCCGCCAGTTGTTTCCGCGTATTCCGCAAAATACTTGTACAGCGGCGCTGAATGGCGCTTCTGGAACAGTGCATCTTCCTGCCAATTTCCCGATCGTTCAGTTCCAGCACAAAGCACAAAATCAAAAGTCGTCGCTCTGACTGCGGTAGCTTCTCGATGATATTTGCTAACTGCTCATTACTGATTTGCAGGGTATAGCCATCCACTGAAAAGGCGATGTAATCGCTGGGGTACTGGTCTGTCGTGCAGATGCCGTCCAAAGCCGATGGCGGTAAATAGTGCAAAGATACCAGCCATTTGTTTTGACAGGAAAATTCCCGAAAACAGTCCAGCATTGCATGGCGCAGGACAACTTTGCAGAAGGAATCAAAACGGTGGCGCTCCGCAGTATCTTCATAGACCATCACGTGGCTCTCCTTTGCATAACGGCTGCAAACGGTCAATTCTCCCGGCCTGAATATCTGAAATATGCTGCTTTATTTTTTCTTCAGGCCAGTCCCACCAGTTAATTTGCAGTAAGGCTGCGATGGTATCATCCGAGAAGCGTTTGCGGATTGTTTTGGCGGGAACGCCGCCGACAATCGTATAAGGCGGCACATCTTTTGTTACGACGGCGTGAGTGCCGATGATTGCTCCATCTCCAATGGTAACACCAGACAGAATCACCGCCTCATATCCAATCCACACATCGTTGCTGATGATAATATCGCCTTTATTGTCCCATGCGCTCGTTATGTTCTGGACATCCAGTCCCCATTCTTCAAAAAAGATCGGGAACGGATAGGTGGACAAGGATGCTTGTGTATGGTTGGCGCTGGTGAACAAAAACTTTGCCCCGCAGGCGATGGAACAAAATTTTCCGATGATAAGTTTGTCATGGTTGATCGGATAGTGATACAGTACATTGTTCTTCTCAAACTGCCGTGGGTCATAGACAAAGTCGTTATACATGGTAAAGTCCCCGACAAGGATGTTGGGATTTCTGATGACATTTTTCAGATAAACGGTTTCGTGGTCGTTGGTGCGAGGATAAATATTCTCTGGATTCATAACGTTCCCTCCTCTCGAAGTTATGAGAACTCGTATCTTTCAATCTGTGAAAAATGGTTGTTCTCCAGATGGTAAACAGCGTGTTCCTTTGCCGAATAAACGAAAGAAACTCTGGTGGCCCAGATCCCTTCCTGGTGGACGGCTTGAAGTACAGAAAACGCATCGGTGGCAGTAAACCGCTTT
>DBQB01000067.1 GCA_002305685.1 Ruminococcaceae bacterium UBA1405 | reverse complement strand
TATGGACCATTTTGCAACGGGCCCCTAACGCGCTCGAAATATAGCCGGTCAGAGTAAAGCGTTATTGCACAACCTACAAACAGTCAGTTACTATTTTTTCTGCCCATAATAGGCTCCCGGACCATGCTTGCGCAGATAATGCTTGTCCAAAAGTTCCTGCTGCATCGGATGAAGGTTGCCGCCCAGCATCATCAGATTATGCCAGGCCATCATCGCCACTTCCTCCAAAACCACCGCGTTATGCACCGCCTCGGCGGCATCTTTTCCCCAGGCAAAGGGTCCATGGGAGTACACCAGCACCGCAGGAATATCCTTGGCGCAATCCCTGCATCTCTCCACAATCACCTTGCCGGTTTCCAGCTCGTATTCCCCGGCAATCTCCTGAGGAGTCATTCCGCGGGTACAGGGGATGGAACCGTAAAAATAATCGCCGTGGGTGGTACCCAACGCGGGGATGTTCATTCCGGCCTGGGCCCAGATGGTGGCCCAACGGGAATGGGTATGAACAATGCCACCGATGGTGGGAAACTGGCGATACAGTTCCAGATGGGTAGGAGTATCGGAGGAGGGGTTGAGCTCTCCCTCTACCACATGGCCTTCAAGGTCTACCACCACCATATGTTCCGGGCGCATCACGTCATACCCTACACCGGAGGGTTTGATCACCACCAGCTTTGTCTGGGGATCGATGGCGGAGACGTTTCCCCAGGTGAAGGTGACCAGTCCGTGAGCAGGCAGTTGCAGATTGGCTTCACATACCGATTTTTTCAGTGCTTCCAACATTTTCTATCACAATCCTTCTGTTGATGGGAAAGTCACATCATACCTGGGCTTTGGCTTCCCGTTTGAGATCCTTGAGCCGTTTCATCACATCGTTTTCTCCCCGGCCAAAATAGTCATGAAGCCGGTCGTATTCGGCATACAGGCGGTTGTAGGCGGCCACATTCTCCGGGATGGGGGTATAAACCTCCTCCCGCAGCTTGCCCATGGCGCCAGCCGCTTCGATCACGCTGTCATAACCGCCCTTCTCCTTTCCAGCTGCCAGCGCCCCGAAGATGGCGGAGCCCAGCGCCGGGCCCTGGAGAGAACCGGCAATATGGATAGGCATATTGATAATATCAGCATAGATCTGCATGGTCATGGGATCTTTCTGGGAAATGCCGCCGGAGGCATAGAATTCTTCCACCGGCACACCGTTTTCCCGGAAGGTTTCAATGATTTTTCGGGTACCGTAGGCGGTAGCTTCGATCAGTGCACGGTAGATCTCTTCCGGTTTGGTCTGCAAGGTCATGCCCAGCATCATACCGGTGAGATCCACATCCACCAGCACCGAGCGGTTGCCGTTCCACCAGTCCAGCGCCAGCAGGCCGCTCTCCCCTACTTTTAGCTTTTCAGCTTTGGAGCGCAGATATTTGTGAATATTCATCCCCAACTTCTCAGCTTCTTCATAGTAATCCTTGGGCAGACAGTTGTCGATAAACCAGGCAAAATGGTCTCCCACGCAGGACTGTCCCGCCTCATAGCCGAAAAATCCGGGAAGGATTCCGTCCTCCACTACGCCGCAGATGCCAGGCACGCAAACCTCCTTGTCGGAAATCAGCATATGGCAGGTAGAGGTACCCATAATGGCCAGCATCTTGCCGGCGCTGTCAATCTTCACCGCGGGAACGGTAACATGGGCGTCCACATTGCCCACCGCAACGGCGGTACCAGGACAAAGTCCGGTAAGCCGGGCGGCCTCTGGGGTAATCTTCCCCGCCTTTGCCCCAAGGGGGGTGATGGGGGTGGACATCTTATCGGCAATCAGGTTTTCCAGCCGGGGATCCAGAGCTTTGTAAAATTCAGTAGAGGGATAGCCTTCCTTCTTGCTCCACATGGCCTTATAGCCAGCGGTGCAGGAATTGCGGGTCTGAACTCCGGTCAGCTGCCAGATCACCCAGTCGGCAGCTTCCAGGAAGAAATCGGTGGCCTGATAAATCTCCGGGGATTCATCCAGTATCTGCCAGATTTTAGGTACCGCCCATTCGGAGGAAATTTTTCCGCCATACCGTTTGAGCCAGGTTTCTCCGCGGCTCTCAGCGATCTCGTTGAGCCGGTTGGCCTTGTCCTGGGCCGCATGGTGTTTCCACAGTTTGACATAGGCGTTGGGGCAGCTGCGGTACTGCTCCAGGAAACATAAAGGGGTACCGTCCGCCTTGACCGGCAAAATTGTACAGGCGGTAAAATCAATGCCGATACCAATGACATCCGCCGGATCAACGCCGGTCTGGCGCAGTACGTCGGGGATGGTGTGGGAAAAGACGTCCAGATAATCCTGGGGATGCTGCAAAGCCCAGTCTACACCCAGAGGAGTGCCATCCGGTAACTTTTCATCCATAACCGCATGAGGATAATCAAAGGTACTGGAAGCCAGTTCTTCTCCGGTGGTAACCTCCACCAGAACAGCACGTCCGGAAAGGGTACCGAAATCAACGCCGATGGAATATTTGGGCATGAATCATACCTCCAATACAAAAATGTTTGGGCATTTGGAAACAAATTTCCAGTCAAAAGGGTATGGTAACATTATACCGTCTCATTTCCGGGAATGCAATGTCCACAGGGAGAATTTCACGTTTCCGGAAAAATTCACTCTTTCTTTTACTGCGCCTTTTCTTCCCGCCTTATCGGTCCTTTGTTGCAAAAATAAAAGAGCACCGGCGCCTGCAAACGCAGACGCCGGCGCTCTGAAAAACCATACCGGCAAAGAATCAATACATACCGCCCATACCGGGGTTAGCAGCAACGGGAGCGGGATTCTCTTCCTTCTTATCGGCAACCAGGCTCTCGGTGGTCAGAACCATGGCGGCAACGGAAGCAGCGTTCTGCAGCGCGCTTCTGGTCACCTTGGTGGGATCCACAATACCGGCTTCCAGCATATCTACATAGGTCTCGTTGTATGCATCAAAGCCATAGCCGACCTTGCGGGAACGTTTGATCTTATCGATGATGACGGAACCTTCCAGACCAGCGTTGGCAGCGATCTGACGGATGGGCTCCTCCAGCGCCTTGAGAACAATCTTAACGCCGGTCTTTTCGTCACCCTCTACAGAGGAGAGAACCTTCTCCACAGCGGGGATCGCGTTGAGCAGCGCAGTGCCGCCGCCGGCAACGATACCTTCCTCCACAGCAGCCTTGGTTGCGGAGAGAGCATCCTCGATGCGCAGCTTCTTCTCTTTCATCTCGATCTCGGTGGCAGCGCCAACCTTGATTACCGCTACGCCGCCAGCCAGTTTGGCAAGACGCTCCTGCAGCTTCTCACGGTCGAAATCAGAGGTAGTGGACTCAATCTGAGAACGGATCTGAGCCACTCTGGCTTTGATCTCGGCAGAATCGCCGGCGCCATCCACAATGATGGTGTTCTCCTTCTGAACCTTAACCTGACGGGCACGGCCCAGCTGATCGATGGTGGTGTCCTTCAGTTCCAGACCCAGCTCCTCAGTGATAACCTCGCCGCCGGTGAGGGTAGCGATATCACGCAGCATCTCTTTTCTTCTGTCGCCAAAGCCGGGGGCCTTAACCGCAACACAGGTGAAGGTGCCTCTGAGCTTGTTGACAATCAAGGTGGAGAGAGCCTCGCCCTCAACATCCTCAGCGATGATAACCAGCTTCTTGCCGGACTGGACAATCTGCTCCAGCAGCGGCAGGATCTCCTGAATGTTGCTGATCTTCTTATCGGTAATCAGCAGGTAAGCGTCGTCGATGACCGCTTCCATCTTATCGGTATCGGTTACCATGTAAGGAGTAATGTAACCACGGTCAAACTGCATACCTTCAACAACCTCGCTGTAGGTTTCAGCAGTCTTGGATTCCTCAATGGTGATAACGCCGTCGGCAGTTACCTTCTCCATCGCCTCGGCAATCAGATCGCCGACAAAGCTGTCGTCAGCGGAAACGGTGGCAACTCTGGCGATGTCGTTGGAGCTGGTGACCATCTTGGAGTTCTCAGTGATGGATTTCACAGCAGCTTCAACCGCCTTGGACATACCGCGGCGAACTACCATGGGGTTGGCGCCGGCGGCGACGTTCTTCATACCCTCGCGAACCAGAGCCTGTGCCAGCAGAGTAGCGGTGGTGGTACCATCGCCAGCCGCATCGTTGGTCTTGGTAGCAACCTCTTTGACCAGCTGTGCGCCCATGTTCTCAAAAGCGTCGTCCAGCTCAATCTCCTTGGCGATGGTAACGCCATCGTTGGTGATCAGCGGAGCGCCGAATTTCTTATCCAGCACCACGTTTCTGCCCTTAGGGCCCAGGGTGATCTTAACGGTGTCCGCCAGTTTATCGATACCGGTCTGAAGCGCTTTTCTCGCTTCCTCACCGTATTTCAGTTCTTTTGCCATCTCAATTACCTCCCAAAATTCGATATCGCTTTTTTCATTTTACAGGATTGCTATGTTATTCTACAACCGCCAGAATATCGCTCTGACGCAGGATGGTGTATTCCTGTCCGTCTACCTTTACCTCTGTGCCAGAATACTTGCTGATCAGAACCTTTTCGCCGACCTTGACATTCATGGTCACTTCCTTGCCGTCCACAACGCCGCCAGGTCCTACCGCCACAATCTCAGCCACCTGGGGTTTCTCCTTAGCGCTTCCGGCCAGAATGATACCGCTTTTTGTGGTTTCCTCGGCTTCCACCATCTTGATTACAACTCTGTCTGCTAGAGGTTTGATAGTCATGCTTGGTTCCTCCCTAAAAATGATTTCATACTTGACATCCCAACGCTTATGCCTAACGGCGTAAAGAAGGGACGATCAGGAAAGCAATTTGTTTTTTAGCACTCTTTCTTTCTGAGTGCTAACTATATTTTACCCATTTCTCAGAAAAAATCAAGTCTTTTTTCCGAAAAAATGGCGTTCACCATTGATTTTTACAATTTATTCAAACTCTATCCCCATTGTCAAGCAAAAACGCTCCCAAAAGCAGTTGGCTTTTGGGAGCGTCAAGGCCATGATCAGGGTATCACTACGATCTCCTCATATTCCTCTCCATCCTCATCCTCGTCATCCTCCTCGGTCATCTCGCTTCCGCTGAGATGTTTGGTACAGGTGGAGGGGATAAAACTAGGCTTATAATAACCAATCTGAGAAGAAGGGCAGTTGGCGGTAGCAAGTCCGCCTGTCTCGGTGCAGTAGGACATGGCAACAGCCGTGCCCTCATCCTCAAAGCCCTTCACCGGCAGATCTTCATGGATATCCCGCATAATGTTGCGCCACAATACCAGCGGCGGATAACTGTATCCGGAATAGTTGATGGTGGCGGATTCGTCGTAACCGATCCAAAGCCCGCAGACATAGTAGGGGGAATATCCGATAAACCAGTGGTCATAGTCGTTGGAGGTGGTACCGGTCTTACCGCCCACTACCTGCTCGCCCCACCGGACAGAACTTGCAGTACCGTAGGTGGTGGGGTCGGTGACGCTTTGCAGCAGTTTGTTCATCACCGCGGCAGTTTCAGGGTCCAGGATTCTTGTGGGGGTAATATTCTTTTCCAAAATCACATTGCCCTCGTTGTCCAGCACCCGGGTATAGCTGTAAGGTTCAGTGTAGGCTCCGCCGTTGCCGAACATCTGATAGGCACCCACCATATCGATGGGATATACGCCCACCGTCATGGCGCCCAACGCCACAGGAGCCAGCGCTACGTCGTTGTTGTATCCGGAGGTTACCAGGCCAAAATCAAAATTATCATTGAGGAAGTTTACCAGGTTGAGAGGATTGAGCCGGTCCGCCAGGCGAACAGCTACGGTGTTGGTGGAGCGCTGAATCGCCTCCGCCACCGTGATATTGCCCAGATACTGGCCGTTAAAGTTGACCGGCCAGCCGGTACCGTCCTCATTCTCCTCAAAGGGGTGGTCATCGATCATGGTGGACCAGGTGATCACGTTGTTAAGAATACCGTTGCTGTAAACGGTCAACGGCTTGATGGAAGAACCCGGCTGACGGCGGGACATGGTGGCACGGTTGAGGGAACGGGCATTGGTTTTGGGACCGGTACCGCCCACAATCCCCAGAATCCTTCCGTAGGGATCCGTCACCACACAGGCGCCCTGAGGATATTCCTCGTTGTGGATGGGCGGCAGGTTGGAAACATTCTCAAAGTAATATTCCAGTGTATCTTGGATTTCTGAATTCACCGTCGTATAAATACGGTAACCGCCGCTGAAAATCAGGCTGCTGGCGTAGGAGCGCTCATAGCCATAGGTTTCCTGAAGGTCTGCGATGACCTCCTCGATGACGGTATCGATGAAATAATCCTGAATTTCACTGGACTCGGTCTGCATCTGGGTACGCTGGGTTTCCACCGGGGTGGCAATATAGGCGTCCCGCTCTTCATCGGAAAGCCCCACCAAATCGCAGTATTCCCCGATAATCCAGTCCCGGCGTTCCTTGTTGGCCTCTGGATCGGTGATGGGATTGAGCCATGCCGGGTTTTTGGTACTGGCGATGATGGAGGCCGCCTCCGGCACCGTCAGTTCCGACACATCCTTGCCAAAATATAGGTTGGCTGCCGCCTGCACGCCATATGCGCCGTAGCCAAAGTTGACGGTATTGAGGTATGCTTCCAAAATATCGTCCTTGGTATACTGTTTTTCCAGATTCAGCGCCCGGAAAATCTCCCGGATCTTGCGCTCGAAGGTAGAGGCGCTGTCATCGGTGACGTTTTTGATCAGCTGCTGGGTCAAGGTAGAACCACCCTGACGATCCTCGCTCAGACCGAACATCTCGTTGAGGAAGGCATATACCGTACGGATCCAGTCCACACCCTGATGCTCCTCAAACCGCTTGTCCTCACCGGCGATCACCACATCCTGTACCATCTGAGGAATATCCGACAGCTCCACCCAGATACGGTTTTCCACACCGTGGAGCCGGTAAAGTTCATAGAGCTCACCGGTTTCGGCATCATCCGCATACAGGATGGTGGTATTGTTCAGATCCAGGCTGTGCAGATCGATATTCACATCGGTCTGCATAAACTTGATGACATATACCGACACCACCATTGCGCAGATACATCCAGTGATCACCAGTATCAAAAACGCAATGGCAAAGACGCGGCCAATGACGGAGAATACGCCGCCAACACCTTTGCCGACGCCTCCCAGCACACGCCTTCCGGTGCTTTTTTTGTTGTTCTTTTGGGGTCCCATCGCATTGCCTCCTTGATGGTTATGCCGTCATTTTGCTTTCCGGAACCGTTTTTACCACGATTGCAGGGAAAAGCAGGTTAAAATTTGATGCAGTACGCTATTATATCATAAATACGCCGACTTCGCCAGAACTTCTTATGCTTGGAAAATTTTTGGCGCACAGCGGCGAAAAGAACGGGAACAAGCGGCCGCAACGGCAACATGATTATGGTTATTATAGCATAATCCCGGGGGAAAATGTTAAGATTTCAAAAACCTTTTTCCGGCTTTTATCCTTTCTTATGTGAAAAGCTGGCTCTTTGCGGCATTTTTACCTCCTTTCCCGTATAGATTTCCCAAAATCTCTCATAATACCGTTATAGACTACGGCATATGCCGCAAGGAGTGAAAAGAATATGACCGAACATAGATGGAAAAAATGGATATACGCCGCCAATCCACGGATCTTATGTCTTGTGGTAACCTGTATTCTGGCCTCTCTCACCGGATTATCTCTGGTATATCTGGGGGACAATACCACAAGATCCGTTTCCTCAAAGGCAGAACTTTCCCAGCTTCCACAAGTGAATTCCGCCGTCTCCTCCCCCTTTTACACCGCATCTCTATCCCAGAGCAGCAGTCAGGAGACCAGACAGGTTCGTTATCTGATGAAAAATTACGGAGGGCGTCTTGCTGTGTTTGAAGCCCAGCAACAAAGCCCGCTGCTGGTCTTTGACGTCTATGTCAACACCCTGCCGGAATACGACCAACAGCTGCTGCAGGAGGGTATCCCGGTGGAAGGGGAGCAGCAGCTGACCCGCATCATTGAGGATTATATCAGTTGATTTCCTTGCCAAAGCATTTATTTTACTTTATAATAAAAGCATCATAACCGGCTTGTCCAGCCATATATGCCGGAAAAAGGAGATGCTGATCATGACCTTCCAATGTGTCCACAACAACTTTAATGTGCTGAATCTGGAAAAGAGCATTGCTTTTTACAAGGAGGCTCTGGGATTGCAGGTAGTTCGGGAAAAAGAGGCTGCTGACGGCAGCTTTAAGCTGGTTTTCCTGGGAGACGGGACCTCCCAGCATCAGGTAGAGCTGACCTGGCTTCGGGACCGCACCCAGCCCTACGACCTGGGGGACAATGAAATCCATCTGGCCTATATGACCGACGATATGGACGCCGCCTTTGCAAAACACAAGGAGATGGGTTGTGTTTGCTTTGAAAACCCTTCCATGGGCATCTATTTCATTGAGGACCCGGATGGCTACTGGATTGAGATCGTTCCGGACCGTTCCAAAAAATAACCAAGGATAGCTGCGCAAACCATAGGGAATAAGAGCAGATGGCTGGCTGACTGACTGTCTGTTTGGCTGTTCTCTCAATCAAAAACGCCGGATGAGCTGAACCGCCCCCCGTCAAGTAGAC
>DBQB01000008.1 GCA_002305685.1 Ruminococcaceae bacterium UBA1405 | reverse complement strand
CTGCTGGTATGCAGGCTGCTGGGGTTGCTGCTGGTATGCAGGCTGCTGGGGAGCAGCATATTCCTGCGGAGAGGCCGACGGAACATCTTCTTTTTCCATGACCGTCACCCCAGCCGGAGCTGCCTGCACGGGTTCGGCGACAGGAGTCGAGGTGGGAGCAGGTTGGATCTCCTGCTGTACCGACGCTGCCCCTGTTTCTTCCACGGTCTTCACAAGTGAGCCGCAGTTGGGGCAAAACTTAGTTCCTTCGTTCAGCTGTACGCCACAATTCTGACAAAATGCCATGATAATTCCTCCTTCTCAATTTCACACCAATCACATCAAAAACAAACACCCGTATGGGCAAAGTACATCTCTTGATTGGACTTGATCCTGTCGGTCAGATAAGCCACAAGGTGACAAGACGGTTTCACCAACGCCCATGGCCAGAATACTTCAGATGACCCAGTGGAGTGTTACGCATTGCCATCTTTTGGTTCCGTGGCACCCATTTGCGCCTTCATGGCTGCCAGCTGGGCTGCTGCATCGCTGTTTGCATCCGCAGTGGGAGACGCTGATCCCGCTCCCATGCGCGCCTTCATGGCTTCCAGTTCCGCTTGGGCGGAGGAAAGGCCTCCCCCAGCACCTGCATATTTTTTCTCCAGGTCGCTTATCCCCATATCACCGGAAAGTTCCGTGTTGAGAGCTTCCCTGGCATCCGCGGCATCGATCCGTTTCTGAACGCTGTCTGCCAGGCTGTCAAAGTTCCCCAGAGCACTTTTGCCGCCGAGTTTCTCGGTAAGCTGCTGCATTTTCTCCTTACTTTCTGCGATCCGCAGTTTCGCTTTCAGCTCCCCGATTTTACTCTCTGCCTCTTGAATATCGGTCAGCAGCTTTTTGGTCATCTGGCGCATATGTTCCGAATTGACCTGCGCCTGGGCATAGGCGGCTTGTGCATCCTCTTTTCTCGGCTGCAACTGCCCCTTGGCTTCCAGAAATTTCAAAGCATCGGCATCGTTTCCCGATTGGATAGCCGCCTGGGCGTATTTTTCATAGCGAAAAATCTGATCGTTAACCTCATCCAACCGGCGTTTGGCAGCAGCTTCCTCTGCCATAACCGATGCTGTTTCATTCCTGACCTGGGTATAATCCTCCCGTGCATCTCTGAGATATTGATTCAATAGCTTTTCGGCATTTTTATTTTCCGCCCCGGTGAGCAGGTCATTGATATTGGCCCGCATGATATCTCCAAATCTCGAAAGAATTCCCACAGTGTATCCCTCCTTTTACGATTACTCTGCTTTTACCAGCCGATAGGTCATCCACTCAATCCCATCTTCGGTTTCCTTGATTTCCATCCATGGAGAAAACTCCTCGCCCAGAACCTCTCCCTGGATACCGGAATCATAATAAAACTTTCCGTTTTCTTCCTTCCAGCAACGCTCTTCCACAATCATGGTCTTACTGTCAAAGAGCTGAACCTCTCCGGCCGCTGCCGCCCGGTCGATCTCCTCCGGAGGAATATGTTGAGGGATTGGCGCCAATACCTTGAGGATACCGTCCGCCTCGAATAAAATCCTGCAGAACAAGGGTTCCTTCATTTCATCGCTCACAGTCTCATCGTTGATGTATTCTTCTATGGAGATCCATTTGCCTCCGTTCTCGTCGAAGGAAAGCACTTCTTTTATGTTCCAGATACCTGCCAAATTCACACCAACCGCCTCCTGACATCATAAACAGATCAATTAAATCAGGTCTCCGTTGTCAAAGGGGTCTCCGCATTCCGGGCAGAATTTCGGAGGCTTTACGCCTTTTTCCGGCTCCCAGCCGCATTTATCACACCTGTACTGAGGGATACCGGCGGGCTTGGGTTGGCCACACTCGGAGCAGAACTTTCCCTTATTCACAGCTCCGCAGGAACAGGTCCAACCATCAGCCGCGGGCTGTGGTTTTCCGCATTCCGAACAGAACTTTCCGGTATTGGAAGCGCCGCAGGAGCAGACCCAACCCCCGGCGGGCTTAGGAACAGGTTTGGGCTGGCCACAGCTTTGACAGAACTTGCCCTGGTTTCCATCCTGGCCACAGACGCAGGTCCAGCCGGTGGCGGTCGTAGGGGCAGCCGACTGCGCCTGTTGCTGCATTTGTTGCTGCTGCATCTGCTGCTGTTGTCCCATGGCATACAGATTCTGGGCATTCATACCGCCGCCCATCATCCCTCCGGCCATCCCCATGCCCATGAAACCTACGGCAGCACCGGCGGTATTGCCAGCGGCAACCTTCATCGCGTCACCCTGGGAACCCACCATATAAGCTGCCGCCCGGGTGGGGTCCATAAAGGCCGCGTTGCGCTGCAGCTCTTTGAGCATCGCCTCGTCTTCCTCCGAAGCCTTCACTGAAGATACACCGAATTTCCAAATCTCAATGCCCCGGGACAGAGCCCATTCGGCAGACAGAACTTCACTAAGGGCATTACGGATCTCGGTGGTGTGACCAGGCAGGGCGCTGTACCGGATCCCCATGGCCGAAATCTTGGCAAAGGCAGGCTGAAGAGCTGTGAGTAATTCAGACTTCAGCTGTCCGTCGATTTGATCCCGGCGGTATTCCTGCTCTACATTGCCACAGACATTGGTATAAAACAAAATGGGGTCGGTCAGCCGGTAGCTGTATTCGCCGAAACAGCGGATGGAAATATCGATATCAATGCCGGCTCGCTCATCCACCACCCGGAACGGGATGGGGCTGGGGGTCCCATATTTGTTTCCGATAATCTCCTTGGTGTTGAAATAGTAGACCCGCTGATCCTGTCCTGCCTCACCGCCGAAAGCAAACCGTTTTCCGATCTGGGCAAAGGTATTCTTTATATTTTCACCCAGATCACCGGTGAAGATGGAAGGAGCGATGGAGGTATCGTAGACAAACTCACCCGGAACTGCACAGATATCCACCACCTTTCCATTCTCCACAATGCACATACACTGACCGTCGGCTACCGCTACCACCGAACCGTTGGAGATGACATTGGGGCTGCCTTTGGTATTGGAGCCTCTACCGGTTGTTCGTTTCTGTCCTTTGCACACCAGCACATCTACCGGGATTGATTCACAATAAAAATATTCCTTCCATTGGTCGGCCATTACGCCGCCCACAGCACCTAACGCCGCTCTGATAAGTCCCATTTTCAGCACTCCTTTTTTGTAGATTTGAGCTCCGCTTGATGAATCTCCGCAAATAAGCAAGCTTCTTGAAATTCATTACTGCTCGATGGATTGGACTGACTAAAAATATTGACAGAAAATATAAATCAGATTATCCCACATGGTTGCAGCGCCGCACCCGGTATTTGGATTGATTTCCTTCTCGTCCTCCGAAGGCTGTGGTTCCGGATTCAACTGAATCACTCTGATGGGACGATCTTCACGGTCGTCGTCATCGTCATAGTCTTCTTCGTCATCATAGTCGTCCTCATCATCATAATCATCTTCATCATCTTCATCGTCGCGGTAAACAGTTTTGTCGTAACGGTTTACAAAAAGCATTTCACCGCGGGTAGATCCGCCATCATTTTCCTCCCGGATATAAAAACCGCCGAAACCATCCGGATCGATATACCAGACCATGTCGGAATAGATCCAGTGGGCATCGCCGTTGTTAACTTCCCTTACCTTAAAGCCTTCCTGCAGAGCCACTTCTGGAGCTGTTATACTCAATGCACCGCTGTAGTCTCCAGCACCATTGGTAGAGATGCTGTTTCCGGCAACTATGGAAATCTGATCCTCGGCACCACTAACCCCAACATCAAAAATCTCAAAGGTGAAGGTCTGGGAGCCGGGGTCTATGTTGCCGTCCCGAACTACCCGCTTGACATAAGGAATCCGCCAGGCTATCGTTGACTGAACGGTGATAGAAACGCCTATCTCTGCGCCTGATACCTCTGCTCCTCCGCATTGCTCACTGGGCATTACTTTGATAAGGAAGGTGCTTGGTGCACCTTCGCTTGTCGCCGCTGTGGGGGTACCGCTGATCACGCCGGTATTAGGATCCAGGGTCAGCCATTCCGGAAGGGGGGAGCCTGTGTCTTGAACGAACGTAACGCCGTATGTACCTTCTCCACCGCATTTTGAGATAGCAAATGTATGGGTAAACTCCTGCCCCACAGTGGCTTCCAGGGAGATTGGGCCGCTGATTGGGTTTCCATCCGCACCCACAAATTTGATTGTATGTTCCGTGTGTCCTCCTTCAGCAAAGACGGGCACCTAAAGTAATCACCAGCATAACCGCCAATAGCATAGAAAATATTCGTTTCATTCTGTTCACTCCTTTTTCACTGTTGAAAAGCTGTTCTATCGCCATCCTTCCGTTCGGAAGGCTCAGGCTGTTTATTCTGTGACCCGGCGTTTACGCCCAGGGGTTCATGCTCTCCGGCTGCCGGATATCGGTGAGAAGAAACTGCTCCCACAGATACCATTTTCCGTCCTTCGCCTCCCGCAGTTGAATCGGCCTGGGACTGTCTGCACCACCGGAGGGGATAAACAGCTTGGCAAGCCCTGGATTGAGAAAACTGTTGTGATCCGCAATGACCCGGATGGTGTAGGGCTGCTGGGGGGTATAGTC